>DAHXMK010000224.1 GCA_027365515.1 Candidatus Aminicenantota bacterium | reverse complement strand
AAAGCCCAGCCGCCGGCCTCGCCGTGATGAATTACGAGGAGACGCTCGGGTGGCTCAACGAGCTGGCCTTGTTCGGTATCAAGGCCGGGCTCGAACACACCCGCCTCCTGGCCTCGCGCCTTGGCGACCCTCAAACGCGATTTCCATCGGTGCTGGTAGCCGGCACAAACGGCAAGGGGTCGGTTTGCGCTTTTCTTGACGAGATGTTGCGGGCGGCCGGGTTCAAGACGGGCTTCTACTCCTCGCCTCACCTTGTTGACGTAAGGGAGCGCATCAGGATACAAGGCGAGCTTTTGTGCCGGGATGACTTCGCCTCTCGGATGTCGCGAGTGCGCTCGGCTTATGACGAGGCGCGGCAAGCCGGAGCGGCGGCCGAGCCGCCCACGTTCTTCGAGGCCTTGACGCTGGCCGCATTCCTCGCCTTCGCCGAGGCGCGAGTCGAGATAGCGGTGGTAGAAGTCGGGCTGGGAGGCAGGCTGGACTGCACCAACATCGTGGAGCCCATTCTCTCCATCGTCACCTCCATAGGAATGGACCATCAGGAATTTCTAGGAAGCACGGCCGAGTTGATAGCCGCCGAAAAGGCCGGTATCTTTCGCCCCAAAGTGCAGGCGCTGACGAGCGCCCGCCACCCCGGCGCTCTGGCCGAGTTGAAGCTTCAGGCGAAAAGGATTGGAGCCAATCTTGCCTCGCCGGACGAAACGGCCGTTGACGTTCTCAATAGCGGCTGGCGGCTTCGCTGTCCCGAAGGAGCGATCGAGCTTCCGCCGCCCTCCCTTCAAGGCGGCCACCAGATTGAAAATGGGGCGCTTGCGGCAAGGGCCGCGCTCCTGCTGAGGAATTCGGGATGGAATATCCCCGATTCGGCGATTGCTTCGGGAGTGGCCGACGCCCGCTGGCCCGGAAGGCTCCAGAAGATTCTCGATTCACCTGCCACCTACCTGGACGGCGCCCACAACCCCGACGGATGCGCCGTCCTGGCCCGCTTTGCCAAGAAGCTGCCGCCCCCAAGGGCGCTCGTCTTCGCCTGCATGAAAGACAAGCCCTACGCGGAGATGGCGAAAATTCTCTGGCCGGCCTTCGATGCCGTCTGGATCACCGGCCTGCCGATGAAACGGTGCGCGAAGCCAGACGAGATACTCTCCGCCGCCCCGTGGCCAAACGTTAGAGTCATTGACGACGCGCCAAGGGCGCTCGAAGAGGCTCGCGCCTTCGCGGGAGCGGACGGGAGCGTCGTTGCCGCCGGAAGCCTCTACCTCGCCGGCCGCCTCCTGCAAGCCAAAAGCGCCCAAGAAGCCACCCTCTTCGGAACCGGGCTTTAACTGCGCGCCGCGCGCATGAGGCCGGAAATGAAGGTGAGAAGTAAGAGAGTAAGAAAGTTAGAAGGTTAGAACGTGCTCGAAGGCAGCGGCGGTTGGCAGCGCGCTCTTCAACCTTCTTACTCTCTAACTTGATGACTCTCTCTTTATCGGCCGGGCGTGGGCGCATCGTACGAGACTTGGGCCGCTCCTCTTTTATATATAGAGAGAGAGTAGGGATACTCCTCATACCTACCTCAACGGCTGGCCGCCTCGCGCAAGAAGATTATTCACCACAAAGTCACAAAGGCCACGAAGGGGTAAGATAGAAAGGAGGGCGCCTTATTAGCGCAAAGGCCACTAAGAAAAGAAGGGCTTGGTTAGCAGCGCCTGCCGTCGTTGGCTATCGCCTTCCATAGTTCGCATGGTGCTGGGGCAACAAAGGCGCGCTTGGAGATGCAACCAAGAATATCCCTCTGTGCCTCAGCGCCTCTGTGGTTCGCCTTTCGAGGCCCGAGCGGCTCCTGAAAGCATCGAAGATGCGAAGGAAGGCCTGCGCGTCTCGCATGCACGCAAGGGGCGAGAGCCAGTAATAGGTGGCTGACCCTATTTACTCCTATTTACTCGGGACGATCCCAGGACGGGAACAAGAAGATTCTCAATTAACGGCATGCCTTGCCATCGCGGCAAGAGCCTGTTCAGCAGAGCGCGGCCCGCTAAAGCGAGGCACAAGCACGGGAGGGGCAGACGATTGGCTGCTAAACGCACCCAATTACCCTCTTCATTTGGTCCTCCTGCACAGTCATGGCGCGGGGAAGGCCCGCGTATGACAAGAACACATAGTCAGCTGCATGGACGGAAGTCAATGTCGTAAATGCTCGTGCCATCAGATTGCCGGCATTCTCCGTAAATAACTATACCCTTGAATGTTTCCGCGACCGCGTCAAGAGCTGCGTCCATTGTGATGTTCTTCATCGAGGAAGGAAGGTGCGGCAGCCCTTTCGCTGGTTGGGTTATAAGCATAGCCAAGCGTCTTTCCGTGCAAACATAGCCAAGCCTGCTCATCGCGTCTTGCACATCCCTTGCGTCCTCAATCGCAAAGATCGCCAGACCCGGATTGTATCGCTCGTCCGGTGTGAGCTTAAGGCAAATCATTTTTGTCTGCAGGATCGCGTCCGATACCTCTCCGATCCTCACCTTGATTATTCCGGATTTTCCCTTCGTGACCGTGACCTCTTTATCATCTCGAAAGACATATTGGACTGCAGCAAGCCCTGTTTTGTCTCGTAACGGTGCGTTGACTGCTGTTAAAGGAAATAGGAGCGTGTCAGGGAGGTAATAAGGATGAAGTGAGTCCGGCTGCTGGACCGGCCGACATTCCGCGCGGTAGTAAAGCCGCCCCGCCTTGCCAGTAGCCTTTAAAGCGGGAAGAAGACATGTCCATACGTTATCTTTGTAAATTCTGCTCATATCCCGTGGTTCCGGTTGAGAGGATGCTGGTGGCACCTGGCCTTGCAATCCCAAGACTATCCACAGCGCAACGACAACAAGTGCGGCTTGCCTAATCTGCATAACCTTCTCCTTTAAGCCTCAGGGCACGATATCCGCTACCACGTTACTGTAGGCACCATCTACAGCCACGCTATAGTGTTCAAAAACGGTTGTCGGATAGTAATAGTTTCCTTTGTACAAGACAGTAAAACTCTGAAACACAACAAATGAATCATTGGGAGTCGGGTCTCGCCACCCCACCTGATCCCGTACTGTACCGAAACATGCAGCCTGAAACTGGTCGTTCGAAGTTTGCACGTTTCCTGCAGGGATCTCACAAGCAGAATCTCCCCAAACGTGCTCCGCTACACTATACCCATTACCGGTTAATGCCTTGCCTTGCGCGTTCACCAGTTGATAGGTGAACCAAGAATACGATCCCATGTCCTGAGTTTTTGAATACGAAATAACAAGCCTGCTGGGCTGCTTACTCGCTGGCACTTCTTTTGGCGCCGCCGGTCCATGTCCTGTTGTAAGCTTGGCAGTACCTGAGCTTGTTGTCTCCGCCGGCTTCGGCACTGTCGGGTCCAGCTTGAGGCTGTAGTCCTTCTGGGGCAGCCAAGTCCCCTGCGCCTGCGGCGCCGCCTGGCCGGTCGCCTTGGGAGTCATTGTCTCGCCAAGCATTGACAATGTGTTCGCGTTCCCAATCGTTCCCGATCCTTCACGATTTAAAAAAGGCTGGCTGAACTCAAATGGGTTCGATGAGCGGTGGGCTGAACCACTCCAAAGCGGCCCGTCTACGGGGCCCTGTCCTCCCGAACTTGCATGCCCCGTGGGATCGTTGAAG
>DAHXMK010000131.1 GCA_027365515.1 Candidatus Aminicenantota bacterium | reverse complement strand
GCCTGGGCGACCGAGTCATAGAGCCCGGCGCTTCGTATCTCGGCGGTGAAGATGGCGTCCGCCTCCTGCAAGAGCGCCGCGTCCGGCTCGGTCACTTCGCCAATTATACGCACAGCCAGGCCCGGCCCAGGGAAGGGCTGTCTTGAGACGAACTCGTCGTCGAGCCCTAGAAATCTTCCAACTTGGCGGACCTCGTCCTTGAAGATGTCCCTGAGCGGCTCGACGACCCGCATGCCCATTTTTTCCGGCAGGCCGCCCACGTTGTGATGGCTCTTGATCACTTTGGCCGAGCGGGAGGTGGCGGCCGATTCGATGCGGTCCGGATAGATCGTTCCCTGCGCTAGAAACGGAATCGCCCCCATCGAGCGCGCCGCATCTTCAAAGACCTCGATAAAAAGCCGGCCGACTCTCTTCCGCTTCTCCTCCGGGTCAGTCACGCCGCAAAGCGCCGCGAAGAATCTGGGGGCCGCGTTCACGGAGTTGAGGTTCAGGTGGAATTTTCTGCCGAAGAGATCCTCCACCTGCCTGGCCTCGTCCTTCCTCAGAAGGCCGTGGTCAATGAAGAGAAGCTCCGCATTCTCCCCAATCGCCTTGCTTACAAGGAGCGCCATCACCGACGAGTCAACGCCGCCCGAAACGGCGCAGAGCACCCGCGCGCCGCCCACCGTGGCTCTCAGCCCGGCAACCGCCTCTTCGACAAACGAGCCGCTGGTCCAATCGCCGGAGGCCCCGCATACGTCGTACAGAAACTTTCTCAGAATCACCCCGCCATGGATGGTGTTGTTGACCTCGGGGTGAAATTGAATCCCGTACAGCGACCTCGATATGTCGGCCATCGCTGCGTAAGGAGCGCTTTCGGTGCTTCCAGCCGCAATAAATCCGTCAGGGAGAGAGTCCACCCTGTCGCCGTGGCTCATCCAAATCGGCTCCCTGGATGCGAGCCCACTAAAGATCGGGCACGATGGATCGGGCAAAAACTCCGCCGGCCCATATTCGCGCCTTCCGCTGGGCACTACTTTTCCGCCGAGCGTTTGAGCCATCCACTGCATACCGTAGCAGATGCCAAGCACCGGCACGCCCTTTTCCAGAAGCTGCGCGTCGGGCTTCGGCGCGCCCTTCTCGAAGACGGACTGCGGGCCTCCGGAAAGGATGATCGCGGCCGGTTCGAACCCGCTGATTTTGTCCAACGGGATGTCCCACGGAGCGACTTCACAGTAAACGCTCTGCTCTCTCACACGCCTCGCAATCAACGGTGTATATTGCGAGCCGCAATCGAGAATCAGAACTTTCTGTCCGCTATGCATCGCCGCGCACTCCTCACCGTGCGCCCGAATTATACCACGGCGGTGAAGCACGGTTTCGCGCCGGCAAGAGGCATGGACATCAATGGATAAGAGACTCGAAGGGCCGAGGGCAGGCAACGCAAACCCGCGGCCCTCTTCCCCAGATTGCGCTTGACGCCATCGGCTCTCGACTTGACGAAACGCTCCGGCCCCTGTAGGATATGGGGCGAGCGGGCGTAGCTCAGTTGGTAGAGCGCGAGCTTCCCAAGCTTGAGGTCGCGGGTTCGAGACCCGTCGCCCGCTCCAGTTTGCCCGCCGAAAAAACCAAGCCCACATGAACGGTCACCATAGCTACGAAGCCGCGAGGGTCTCGAAGGGCGGGAGACCTGCCGGCGTCCGTTACGAGGGCGCGACCGAAGAGGAAGCGCACGCAGTTAGGACGCCAAGGGAGGGTCCCGCCCCGGGAACGTTACGGATGCGGGCAACGCAGCGCCGAGACTCGCGAGGCGCGAGGCTGCCGCAGCCGTTGCGTTCGAGACCCGTCGACCGCTCCAAGAAACTAAAGTGGGGCTTCGCCCGCTTCTTGACGCACAACTGGCGGTACTAAGCGCGCAAGTTCAGACGCCGCCCTCGGCGTACCCCTCTATGACATGGAGTATGGCGGCGTCGTAAAAGTGGACGACTTGCTTGTAGAGGTCGAGCGCCATGTATGCGTCAACCGTCGAATCGAAGAGCCCCTGTTCCATGCAATAGCGCCAGACGACTTTTCTGGCAAGCTGGACGGCCCAGATGACCTCTCTTAGAGGCATCCCCTCGTGACGCCGCTTACGGCCGACCTCCTTGAAATATTGAGAGGAGACGGGGTGGTTGGGCTGATCAAGGTAAGTCCCTATCTCGCGAAAAGTCTCCTTGAGAAATGGAAACAGCTCCGTCTTAGGAATCTTCAGGTAGGCTTCGGCTCCGCCCTCTTTTAAAAGCGCCTCTACCCACCGCTCGGCAAGCGTGTCGGCGTGGTTTTCGATCAGCCTGATCACGACATTGATGTTCATTTCGCACCTCCCTCGGCCAGACGCTTCACCAGCGCATCCTCGTCGGGGAATTCACCCGTCGCCCTCTTTGAATAGACGAGCTTGCCGTCCGCCGTAACCTCGAAGACGCCTCCCGAGGAGCGGATCATCTCCACCTTCGCCCCCAGCTCCTTTTCAAGCCTGGCCGCCAGACCGGCGGCCTTCGGGTAGTAGTTTCAAACGCCGCAGTATTCGATGATCACTCGCATGACAACGACTCCTCCACGAAGGCGCTTCGTACCAATGGGCGGCCACCGGCGCCGCCCGCCTCATAGCAGGTGCCTCTCCTTTGCCGCTTTCTCCAAGTCGTCGCGGAAATCGGGGTGGGCAATCGAGATGAGCGCCCTTGCCCGCTGCGAAAGGTTCTTTCCCCACAACGACGCCGCGCCGAACTCAGTCACTACCTCGTGGACGTCGGCCCTGGTCGTCACGACGCCCGAACCGGACTTGAGCATTGGGACTATCCGGGTCATCGTCCCCCCCTTGGCCGTCGCCGGCAGCGCTATGAACGGCTTGCCTCCCTTGCTCGCCGCGCCGCCCCGCATGAAATCTAGCTGGCCGCCGAAGCCGCTGTAAATATAAGGGCCGATGGAATCGGAGCAGACCTGCCCGGTAAGGTCAACCTCCAGCGCGGAGTTGATCGCCATCATGTTGTCGTTCTGCGCTATGATGTAAGGGTTG
>DAHXMK010000206.1 GCA_027365515.1 Candidatus Aminicenantota bacterium | reverse complement strand
TGATCGTCCACGACCATGATCTTCCGCCGCTCATCCATGGCCGCCTCCCTTGCCGAAAAGGGTTTCTTCACCGCCGTCGGTTCTATCCGGCGCGGCGGGGAAAGCCGGCGATGAAGCTCTCCCTGCCGGAGCCATCCACGGCCACGCGAAGGCTGCCGCCGCACGACTCGCATATTCTCTTGGCCGCGTGGAGCCACAAGCCGGAGCGGTCCGCTCCGAAAGGCGTGAAGACCGGGCCGAGCGCGCCGTCGAGGACTCCCGGCTCAACGGGGCTTCCATCGTGAGCCACCGCGAATTCGACCGATCCTGAAAGCGGCCTAACTGAAAGAACGACGGAACGGTCCTTGCCGCCGGAGGAGGCTTGGTCAATCGCCAGCTCCAGGAGGTCGCAGAGCAACGCATGGGCCTCTTCCCGGCCGGCGGAGAAGCGACACTTCTCGACATCTTCATGCAGGGAGACGCCCTGCGCGCCGGCCATCTCGCGGCACGCGGCGGCCGCGCGCGAAGCGGCCTCCTCGGCATGAAGACTTTCGGTTTCGACTGCGCGCTCCTTCGCGTAGTAGAGCACGTTGCTGACCAGGCTGCGCGCCTTTTCCACGTTCCGCTTGATCATGACCGCACCCTCGCCGACTCGCCCGGCGTTTCCGTTGCTCAAGCCTGACTCGAGCATGTAGAGCCCGCCCTGAAGGCCGTTGAGGGCGCCTTTGAGGGAGTGAGTCACCGAACCGACGAAGGCTTCCTGAGAGTCGAGACGCCGAGCCGTTTTTTCATCGGCATCCCGCGCGGACATCTTCAGCGGGCCTTGCCTTTCAGGTCGAATATCCTCTTGAGGTTGAGGACAAGCTCGGCCGGATCAACCGGCTTGCTCATGAATCCCTCCGGAGGCGGGACCGGCCTCTCGTAAATCAGCTTTCTCATCTCCGGCTTTCCGGTGACCACGCAGACCGCGAGCGGCGCCGTCGCGTGGTCCTCGCGAAGCGCGGTGAAAACCTCGATGCCGCTCTTGCCTGGCATGGAGAGGTCCAGGGTGATGAGGTCGGGCTTCTGGCTCTTCGCCATCGAAAGCGCCTCTTCGCCGCTGGCGGCCTGAATGACCTTCGCGCCGTTGTCCTCGAATACGGCTTTCAAGAAGGCGCGGGCCTCGGCCTCGTCGTCCACGACCAGGATCGTCTTGCCCGCGAACGCCGGCGCCGGCTTCGCCGCCTTGACCTCGACGTAGGCTTTCTTCTCGGCGGGGATTATCGCGCTGGAAACGAGGTTCACGATCTGCGTCACCTTCATGTCGAGCTTGTAGTACTTTATCAGGTCGTTCAGCCCGTCAACGCAGTTGTGGCAGGAGGTCACCACAACCTTGGCCCCGGTCGCCTTGAGCTGGTCCGCCTTGACCTTCGCCGATTTCAAGCGGCGCGGGGCGTATTCTGACATTGACATGGCGCCTCCGCCGCCGGTGCAGCAGTAATTATCGGCCCTGTTGGGATACATCTCCCGGAAGTCGGTGACGACCATTCCCAAAAGTTCCCTCGGCTCCTCGAACATCCCGCAGCTTCTGGCGTTGTTACACGAGTCGTGATAGGTCACCGAGATGTCGTTCTTCCTTGGGTCAACCTTGATGCGCCCCTCCTTGATGTAGCGGAGCATCGTGACGACGGAGCTTTCCATCTCGAAATCAATGTCCATGCCCGCCCAGTTCTGCCCCTCGCATCTCGTGGACCTGTAGCCGTGGCCGCATTCCGAGATGACCAGCCTTTTGCCTTTCAGCTCCATCACCTTTTCAAACAGGTGCCTGGCCACGGCCCCTCCGAGCTCGTCGTCGCCGGAGAAGAGGCCGAAGTTGGTCATGTCCCACCCTTCGCTGGGCATCGTCCAGTTTTCGCCGGCGTGATAGAAAATCTTGGCGGCGTCCGCTATGGTGCGCGGGTCGTACTTCACCTCCCGGGGGTTGATGGCGTATACGACGTCCGCGCCGGGCTTGTCTATCGGTATGGTGGCGGCCGGGTCGCCGATCTCGCTAGCCAGTTCCTCGGACATCCACTCGATTGTTTCGAGGTAGTCCTCCTTCAAGACGCCCATCTGGTTGCCGATTTCCCACTGGTCCTTGCTGACCGCGGCGACGCCCTCGGGCATGACGCCGACGTGGACCAGCAGCCCGCGGGTGACGCGGTTGAGGACGGCGAAGTCAACGCCCATCGGGCAGTTGAACGTGCACCGCCTGCAGTTCGTGCACTTGCCGAAAGCGATGTCCTTCAGCTCCTCAAGCTCCTCGTCGGTGAAAATGCTCTTGGCGCCCACCCACGCCGGAATCACTCTGCCCGACCAGTCCACGTGGCGCTTGAAAATCTTTCTGATGCGGTCCGCTTTGTAGGCGGGAGCGTAGGTTACGTCGCCTGGGTTGGCGAGGACGTAGTGGCACGATTCGGTGCAGAGCCCGCAGTGAACGCACCCGACGAGCGAGGCCACGACGGGACGGGAAAGCTTCTGCGGAAGCCGCTCGAGGAACTTTTGCGCCTTGTATGATCTCTCCATGCTCATCAGATTCTCCTAGCGGCTTACGGAGGGCGCGGCTTTCGCCCCGCGCGTCAAAGGGAAGACTCCCCTGTGGCCCATCGTCTTTCCAAGGAAG
>DAHXMK010000194.1 GCA_027365515.1 Candidatus Aminicenantota bacterium | reverse complement strand
AGCCAGGATGGCCAAGTGCAAACGCAGGACGAAACGACCACAAAGGTTGGAAGCGACTCCATAAACGTGGATACCTCAGGCAAGATCAGCGCGGAGGGCTCCAAGGGGATGTTCACCGGTTCGGCCGAGTTCAACCCCACTGACGGCAGTTACGCCGTTTCCGTGGGCGTGGGTGTGGATGCCGCTTCCGTGATAAAGGAGTCCACCGGTGTCGAAAGCCCGGCGAACATCAGCGAGAAGGTGGAACTGGTGTACGACAGCAAGTGCGGTCTGGGAATAAAGGCGACGGCTGGAGTGAAGGCAGGGAAGGTGGGCGCCGGCGTCGAGGGGTGCATATTCTTCAACAAAGGAATGTGAGGCGCGGCGTCAGCAGAACTTCTCTTGACGCTGGCGCCGTTGCCGGTCTCGTGATTGTTCATGAGGCCTGGGAAAATGTTCTTCAGGGAAGCGTGACCACCGCCGCCTGCGGGAAGCCTTTCTTTTTCAGAGCGTCCCGAAGAGCTTCGGCTTCGGCGCGGGTCTTCGGGCCGGTCACTATTACTCGTGTGACTTTTCCCTTTGGCGCCAGGGTAGTCTTGTAGCCCTGGGCCTTAAGCCTGGAGGCCAAATCTCTCGCGTTTGCCTCCTCGCCGAAGGCGCCGAGCTGGACTCCGTAACCGGTCTGTGAACTGTGATCAGGCGCGCTTGCAGCGGCTGCCGGAGCCGCGGATGTCTCGGCCAGCGCGGTTTCAGGAGAAGCTTCTGGAACTGGAGCAGGAGAAGGTTGTTCACTCGGGCTCGGCGGGGTGGCGGCCTCTTGTTCAGGCGCGCTTGGTTGTCCCGCACGGGTGGAAACGGGCGGTTGTTCCTCGGCGATCTGGGGGGCCGGCTGAGTGCCACGCTGCGAGCCAGGGGCGGGCATCTCGGGCTGGAATACCGGCCTGGCGGCCGTTTCCGTGGTCGTAATCTTGGGCGGTTGCCCCGCCGGCGTCGTCTCTCCGCCGCTTCCAGAAGCGAGCCACGATACGGCGATGACGAGAGTCGTCAACAGGGCCACTCCACAGACAATCCATAAGAGCTGCCTCGTGGCCGTGGCGCTAATCGTTTTTGGTGACATGCTTCCTCCGGCGTGCCTCAGGCCTGGCTTCGGTGCGACTGGACGTAAGCTTGGAAAGCTTGCACTCGCGCCGGCTCCATGTGCTTTTGGGCGGCGAAGGCGAAGGCGTAAAGAACTTCATCGAGGAACTGCCTCAGCGCCTCTTCCTTTCCGCCAGCTTCCGTGCGCATGGCGTCGAGGAGCCTGTCCACGTCGAGAAGCCCGTACTGGACGAGCCCCGGCTGGTTGGCGGCCAGGGCGGGGTAGGCCTGCGAGACGACGGCCATCGCCTCGGCGGCCGATTCGGCGGCCCTGTCCCCGAGCGAGTGGTGAAGGTAAGAGTACATGTCGTTGTACTGGTCAATGACGCTTTCGAGATTCTCAGCGGCCTCGGCGCCTTGCCTTCCTTCGGCCAAACGCTCCACGAGGCCCAGCGTTATGCCGATCCAGAGAAGCCGGTAAGTCTCGAATGAGTTCAAGTAGCTCGCGTCGAGCAGGGATTTTATCGAGATGCCTTGGCCGCACAGGCCCAGAACGTGCTCCTGGTCCGATGTCAGTTCCAGTTCGTGATAGAAGGCCGGCATGAGCGGCGCCCTGCGGATTCTGTTTTCCGGGGGGCCGACTATGGGGTAGATGTTGCTCCACCTCGTCACCCGCTCCATCCCTCTGCAGAGAAGAACCGGCATGGAGACGTTGAGCGTTATGAGATCTTCGGTAGAGAAGTCCTCCAATTCAAGCCTGTAGGAACCGGAAGAGCAGGGGATGAGCGAGAAAATGATGTCGTAGAGCTGTTGGATGACGCCCTCGACAAGTTCTTCCGGCGAGATCGCCCCCATGTCCACGAGAATCTCGCCCTGCCTGCGGCCAGGCCTGATCTGCTGCGCCGATTCAAGGTATTGGGCGACCGTTATTACGCCCCTTCGCAGGAGGCATTCGCCAAGCCGCTCGTCAGGGTCCGACGAGGAGGCGAAGACGACGCTTCCGTCGCGCAGGTAGAGAGACTTGACCGTCGGGCCGTCGTTGATCGTCAGCCTGCCGGTCTCGCGCTCGCGGTAGAGCGACATCAAGATTGATGGAAGGTTTATCTCCGAGAGGTCGCCCGATAAGGTGAGGCCCTCGTTCACGGCGCCGTCCCCGATCGGCTCGCCGCGCCTTGGGTCACGACGGGAACCTCTTCAAAGGCTGGGCGACCTGAATGTCGTTCTTGGCCTGAGCCTTTATGATGTACATCGCCTCGTCGGCCTTCTTGACGAGTTCCTCCTTGCTGAGGGCATGGGTCGGGAAAGAGGCCACGCCGAAGGAGCCGGTGATCTCTATGCCGCCAGTCTCCTCAACCAGGAAGGGCGAGCCGGCCAGCCGCTGGCGGATCCGCTCGGCCACTTCCATAGCGCCTTTCCAGTCCGTCTCTGGCAGGATGATGCAGAACTCGTCGCCGCCGTACCTGACCACCTTGTCAATCGTCCTGACGGCGTTCATGATCCGGGCCGCCGCCTCCTGGAGAGTCCTCGACCCCATCGCGTGACCGAAGCGGTTGTTCACTTCCCTGAGGCCGTCAAGGTCCAGAAAAATGAGCGAGAGAGGACTGTTGTAACGGCGCGCCCGTTCGAGCTCCTGGGAAAGATGCTCCTCGAAAAAGCGCCGGTTGTACGAAAGGGTGAGGTCGTCCTTCGTGATGAGCTCGGTCATCCGCCTCACGGTGAGCGCGTTCTTGATGGCGAACGCGCATTCGGGCACGACGCTCTCTAAAAGCCTGAACCGCTCCCTGTCAAGCCCTTGTCCCGGCTGCCGTTCCGTTATGCTGGCGAGCAGTAGAAGGCCGTCGTACTCGTAGACAAGTTGGAATGGGAACATGGCCAGCACTTCGACCTTGTTGCCGTCAACCTGCGGAAGCGCCCCGGGGGCCGCGCTCGTCGCCGCGAAGTCCTTGTACTTGGGGATCATGTCCCTGACGAGGCCTTCTATTTCCAATTTCGTCAGGCCGAAGCGGTCGGCGACGTGGCGCTCGGCGCCGAAGCCCGTTCTGAAAAGCCTCTCGACGTACTGCCCGTGGTCGGAGAGAATGAGCAGGGAGCCGTAGTTCACCCCCAGGTCGCGGCGCAGTACGTCAAGCATCTCCTCGGCGACCGTGTTCAGGTCGAACGAGCGGAAGGTGCGCGCCAAGTCCTTGTAGAGCGCCAGCTCGAGTCCTTGCGAGGGGCGCCTGGCCCTTCTCTCCATGAGAGGCTCCTACGGCTTCTGCTGCTTGTTCACCCATGCGCTCAGCAAATCTATAGGCACCGGAAAGACGACCGTCGTGCTGTTCTCCGCCCCGATCTGGGTCAGCGTCTGGAGGTAGCGGAGCTGTATCGTGAGCGGGTTGCTGGCTAGGACGGCCGCCGCCTCGGAAAGCTGTTTCGACGCCTGGAACTCGCCGTCGGCGTTGATGATCTTCGCCCTCTTCTCCCTCTCGGCCTGCGCCTGAAGCGCCATCGCCCTCTGCATGTCCTGTGGCAGGTCAACCTGCTTGATCGCGACTTGGGAGACCTTGATTCCCCAAGGGTCGGTGTGCTGGTCAATGACCGTCTGAAGTTCGAGGCTCAGCTTGTCCCGCTCGCTCAACAGTTCGTCGAGCGAGGCCTGGCCCAGGATCGAGCGCAGCGTCGTCTGGGAAAGCTGGGAGGTGGCGTAAATGTAGTTCTCGACCTGAAGAATGGCGTTGAGCGGGTTCGACACCCTGAAATAGACGACGGCGTTGACCTTGACCGAGACGTTGTCTCTGGTTATTACGTCCTGGGGAGGCACGTCCAAAACAACTGTCCTCAAAGAAACCCGCACAAGCTCATCTATTGGCTTAAACACAAAAATTATTCCGGGACCTTTGGGCAAAGGCAAAACTCTGCCAAGTCTAAAAATAACTCCCCGCTCATATTCTCTCAATCTGTTGATGCACGAAAAGAGCCACGCGACGAATACGAAGAGGACGAAGAGAACCGGAACACTCACTAACTGGAACATGGATTACCTCCATCCGGTGCGGACTTCACTTCAAGGACCATTCCCTTCACGGCGGTCACGACGATCCGTTCGCCTTCGCCGTGTGGCGATTCCGAGACGGCATCCCAATACTCGCCGGCCACGAAGACCTTGCCTTTGCTCTCGGGGCCGATAGGCTGGCTCACCGTCCCGGGCTTTCCAACTACCAAGTTGTCGCCGGTCATTACCGGGTTCCTGAATGCCCGCACGGCCAGCGTCACGAGGAAAATCAGAATCGCGGCAAATGCGAGAACCACCGGAACCACGAATACGAGCGACACCTTCAACTCCGGAATAGGGCTGTTGCGGTAGAGCAAAAGGCTCCCTATCAGCAGGGAGATTACTCCGCCGATGCCAAGCATACCATAGGAGACCACCTTCAATTCAAGAATCAGGAAGGCGACGCCCAGAAATATCAGAAGAAGCCCAACCATGTTTATGGGGAGCATCTGGGTTGACAAGGCGAACAGGAGGATGCAAATCCCTCCGATGATGCCTGGAAAGATGAGCCCCGGCGCCTTGAACTCGACATAAAGGCCGGCGATGCCCAGAAGCAACAATACCAGCGTGAAGTTGGGATTGGCCAGGCCGAAGAGAAATTTCTGCAGGAGCGTCGGATTGATCTGAATGACTTCCGGGCTGGCGGAGAGAGCGACGGTCTGAAGCGTTCCGTCGAACCTCTTGATCTGGTGGCTTCTCACGTAGTCCAGAACGTCGCTTTCCTTGTTGGCGACCAATTCTATGACGTGTTGATCGAGCGCCTCCTTCTCGCTCAACGAAACGCTCTGGCGAAGCATATTCTCGTAGACTTCGGCGTTGCGGCCCCGCCTCTCGGCGAGCGAGCGGGCATGCGCCGAGAGGTCGTTCAAAATCTTCTCGATCATCACGTTCTCGCCCTGCTGCTTCTGGCCTTGTTTCGGCGCTTCATTCCCGGGCTGTGCGGGCTGTTCTGGCGCGGTGGGCATCGGGACGAAAGGCATTGCGCTGACTGGGTGGGCCGCGCCGATTGCCGTGCCGGGCGCCATCGCTATGACGTCGCAGGCGAGCGCCACGAGCGCGCCGCCGGAAGCGGCCCGCGCGTTGACCGGCGCCACGTAGGCGGCGACGGGCGCCTTTGATTCGAGGATCGCCCTTTGAATCGCCTCGACGCTGTTGACGAAGCCGCCGGGCGTGTCAATCTGCAAGAGGATGAGCGCGGCTCCGCCGGCGTTCGCGCGGTTGATGGACTTGACCACGTACTCCTGGGTAACTGGAGTGATGGGCTGGTCGAGGATGATCTTGTAAACGGCCTGAGCCTCGGCGGGCAAGGCAACCCACTGGAGAATGGCCACCGAGATCAATATCAGAAGCCGTTTCATCTCGTCAGCACCCCTCTAACGGCCCCAGTATCACCATTCGCGCCGCTCCTGTCAAGGCGCCGCCCCGGGGGCGGGCGTCGCGCCGGAGATCCCCAGGGAGCCGGAACCCCAACCCAACCCTGAGCCGCGCCATTCTTTGGCCGCATTCGCCGGGAAACATTCCCGGCTCGCGGCCTCGAATGGCATTGCACCCTACACGAGGAACGGGCGCGGCTTGGCGCGGCTTTGGAGTGCGGCGGCTTGCCGCCGCTTTCGGTGACGGGGCTTGCCACGGCATGCCGTCTTCATTGCTTCCAGCCGCGCCTTCGGGCTTCGCCCCTCCGGACGCTTCGCGTCCTGCCGCGCCCTTCGTCCTTGTCGCTAGTTCCGTTGGATCCGGCGACCTTCGCGGGATAAAGATGGCGCGGCTGGAAGCAATGAAGACGGCATGCCGTGGCAAGCCCCGTCACCGAAAGCGGCGGCAAGCCGCCGCACTCCAAAGCCGCGCCGAGCCGCGCCCGGTGATCGAAATTGGGCTTTTGTCATCTGAGGCCGCAAGCCGGGAACATTTCCCGGCGAGTGCAGCCGAAGGATGACGCGGCCCAGGATTGGACGGTATGCAAGGAAGGCAAGCGGGACGAGGCCGACTCGTACTGTCGTACTTGGAGCGCCTCGGACCGCGATGCCTGACAAAGCAGATCGTCCGAGACTCGCGCCGCACGTCTTTAATAAAGGGGGGTGGGCTCCCAACCTTCATCATATATCCAATCGCATTCCGAGCCGAGGGCAAGGCGAGATTGCTTCCGCTGGCTCGCGCCAGCGTCGCAATGACAGCGCCGGCGTGTGCTTGCTCGAATCATTCTTGCGCCCGTAACACAAGTTGCGTTTCCGGCGCGGGCCTTCCGAAGAGTCCGAAGGACGGGGGAGAGACGGATGGCGGCGGGGAGAAACGTCAGGCAGGCCCTCGCCTCTTCCCTCTGATGTTTCGGACCGGCGCCAACGGCTCTCCCAAGAGCGCCGAAGGCGCGAGGAAGGCCAGCGCGTCTCGCACACGCGCAAGGCACGAGGGACGGAAATAGGTGGCCGTCCCTAGTTTCCTGTCGTCCCTAGTTTCCTGTCCGAGGGACGGAAATAGGTGGCCGTCCCTAGTTTCCTGTCCCTAGTTTCCTGTCCCTAGTTTCCTAGTTTCCTTCATTCATTCCCCTAACGGCTTATGCGAAACTATCCCGCGAAAAGCCAGGAATGATGGAGCCGGAGCGCAACTCCAACGCCGCGCAAGCATGGCCAGGCTTGCACCATTTGATCTTTCTAGCCGGCTAAAGACCGGCGATTATTTAGAGTTGCACCACGCC
>DAHXMK010000126.1 GCA_027365515.1 Candidatus Aminicenantota bacterium | reverse complement strand
TCCAGCTTATTGGGATCCAAGGCCCCACGGGCACGCCTCCGCGGGCGACGGTATTCGTGTCTTCTGAGCCAACATCTCCCTCCACTGCCCGGACGATGTAGTAGTACATCGCGCCGCCGATGAGCGCGTCGCTGTCGGCGTACCACAAGCGGGTCAGGCCGGACGCGATGAGGTTCGCCGCCTGCGGGGTGAAGGGATAGGTCCGGCTGCGGTAGACCCGGTAGGTAACCGCGCCGGAGCAATTGGAGATCGCGGCGGCCCAGGACAGGCTCAGCGTGCAGGCAGCCGAAGGCAGTACGGTCACGGCCCCAAGTCCCGCGAAGGAGGGCGCGAGCGCGCACGATCCCGTGGCCGTGTTCGACGCGCAACCCGAGGGGCTCGACTCGCACGCGCCGGTAGTATCCGCCGCCGTGACCCTGTACGAGTAGGTCGTGCCCCCGCTCACGGAGGCGTCGGTCCACGGCGAGTAGCGCAATCCCGATTGAATGAGCGTAAAGGCGCCCCCGGGGCAGGCCCCGACGGACCGGTAGACGTTGTAGCTCACGGTACCCGGAACCGTACCCCAAGAAACGCTGAGTTGGTTGTTTCCAGGCGCCGAAACCGTTCCGATCGCGGGGGCGCTTGGGCTCGTGCATGGCTCCGTCGTAAGCGTGACGCAGTCGCTCACGGGGCTCGCACACTGGTCCTTCGCCGTAGCGGCCTGGATCCGGTAGTAGTAGGTCACACCGGTATAACACGCCGTGTCGGTGTAAGTGAGCGTCGGCGAAGAGACCGTGGCGACCCTGGTATAACCTGTGCCGCAACTCGTCTCGTTCCGGAATACGAAATAGCGCGTCGCCCCCGGGACCGCGGACCAGGTGAGCCTGTTCTGCCCGCCGTAGATCACGCCGTTCAGCGCGGGCTTGGCGAGAGCGGGGCAACTCGTCTCATTTCGGTTGGCGGTGTCCGTCGAGGCGCCGCAGGCGATGTTGTGCCGCTTCAGGGCGGCGAAAATAGCCGCCGCGTGAGGCGTTCCGTTGGCGACCCCGTCTCCGTCGTCGTCCGCCGCGCGGTAGGTCGTGTACAGGCTCCCTGCGCCGCAGCCACTCGACGTGGTGTTGCTCGGAGGATCCGCGCGATTGCAGGTGTACATGGCCGTCGCCTGCGGTACGCTGCCGTAGAAGAGCCGGTCTCCGAGTTGCCAGGCGCTGGCGATATCCATGCTGGTGGGCGAGGCGACGAGGTCCCGGTTCACGAAGTCCCACAGCGCCTGGGTCGCGATTCCAGACTCGCAGTGGTCCTCGTAACCGCAGGGGCCGTAATAGCACGAGGGGCAGGAGGTCGAACAGTTGGCCGTGTTCAGGGGAGAGTTCATGTTCTGGGGCGTCCAGGGCCAGCCGGCGGCGTGGTTCATCCAATCGGCGTCCCGGATGCCAGTACAGCTCGTGCACGCGTTGCCATAGCCGCCGCACCGGCCGCCGTTGATGTTCCAGCCGCTCGACACGCAGGACTGATGGAGCTGCAAGATGGCCGTCCAGTCGGCGCGTGATTCAATGGGAAGGTTATCGGGGGCGGCTCCCGTCCCCGAGCCGTCGTTCTGGTCCAGCCCGTGGCCCCACTCGTGAAGGGAAGTTCCCGGCAACTCGCCCGTGTTCGCGCAGGTTCCTATAGACCTATAGAAGTTGATATTCTCGTTGCCGTTGCTCCAGAAGGCGTTGCAGTAGGGCCGTATGTTGTCGTTTATGGACAATTGGCCCTGGAGCCAGGAGTTGGAGGGGAGATAGGCGGCTGCCTTCATCTTGGCCTGGGTGACGGACCAGAAGAGCGTGCGCGCGGCGTGGGTGTTGCCGCCGCCGCCGCCGCCCGGCGTCGCGCAGTCGCTGCCCGGACCGGTACCGAAGGTGATGATCCCAGTGAGAAAGATCGCGTTCTGGGAGATGGCGCCGCAGCCGTCGTTGATCTTCACGCCGCCGGGAGAGCCCGAAGACCTTCCGGTCATGGTGCAGGCCCCCAAGTTTCCGGAGAAATTCCCCAGTGAGTCGGCATAACTCCCGGACGCGTAATCCGCGTAAGGGAACGGCGCCAGGACTTCCAATTGGGGAGCATCCGTCTTGTAGACCCCGCCCTGGATGTGTCCGTAACGGTTGGAATCCGAGAACCTTAGGATATCGCCCGTGTGCGCGTTGATGAGCGCTTCCCATGTTCCGATGACGCCGGGCCGCTCAAAGGCGATTCTGTAGGCGAGCACGTAATCGGCCATCGTCCCAAACGGTGCGTTGAAGGCGTCGGGATCCATCCCGCGAGGCGTGACGGGCAGGATGCTGAGCGCGCCAGCCTCTACAACGCGGTCGCCGTCTCTGAACCCTCCCACGTAGCCGTCCAGAATCTGCCAGGCCGTCTCCCTGGAAATGGTGGGGGAGGGATCCAGCTTTATATCCCCTATCCTGAGCATGCCAACCTGGATGAGGTTCCCATTGTTTATCGTCAAAGTGATTGAACCACCCTCCACCGGCACGCCGCCGTAGAGCCACTGAAACCGCAGGTAGTAGAGCGAATCCCCCACAGGCACCGAGCCGACAGGGTCAAGGACCAGTTCATCTTGGGGAATCCTGAAAATGCCGTAGTACCGCTCCAGAAAGCCTCGGGCCACCCCTTCGATCTTGCTGAGGGGAATGCAGTTCTGGCTCCGGCAGCCGGCCTCGGCTAAAGGAGGCCATTCCAGCTCGTTGGCGGGGCCCGGAATGAATGGGATGGCGCCGCCGCTCATGAGATTGACCCGGCCTGTCCGCTCATCCACGAGAAACTTCCATTCCGTGCCGTTTTCGGAACGAAAGCGGTCCATCTCCGAAAGGTTGTCGAGATGGGCCGAGAGCGCCTCTGAATCGGTCAGCGTTTCCGACACCCGAAGAACCGGATTGCCGAAGGTGAGATTGTCGAGGTCCTGGTTGGGCTCCTTGACTTGCTGTGCCCAGCTGGCGCAAGCCGCCGCCATCAGAACGGCAAGGGTCCAGCATCTCCGCTGGTTGTTCCTGCTCCCCGGTTCGTCCATTTTTCTTCTTCTCCCAAGCGCACCGATCCTGGCCACAAGGGCCCTGCCTGCCTTAGGTCCCCCAGGATCGCTTGCCAAGGCTAATATAAGCTTGCCGCGCCCGAGGTACATCGGCGCACCGTTTAGGCGGGAGTTGGACAATCGTTTAGGCGGGCCGGGAAGGGTGGCTAGCGGATGTGGATGATTCCGCGGCGGAGCGCCGCGAGAAGGGCCTGCGTCCGGTCAGCCACTCCCATTTTGCCGAAGATATGGCCGAGGTGGGCCTTAATGGTTCCCTCAGAGACATGAAGCGCGGAGGCAATCTCCTTGTTAGTTCGGCCCTCGGCCAGGAGTTGGAGGACTTCAAGCTCTCTTGCGGTCAACTCCTCGGTTTGCACGCGCTCGGCGAGCTTGTTTCCCACCCATTCCGGGATGACCTTGCGCCCCTCCTTGACGGCTCGGAC
Source organism: Candidatus Aminicenantota bacterium (assembly GCA_027365515.1). Lineage (GTDB taxonomy): Bacteria > Acidobacteriota > UBA4820 > UBA4820 > DSQY01 > JAEMPZ01. The sequence continues at coordinate 5,706 of DAHXMK010000126.1, read as the reverse complement.
CGCCGCGGCCAGAACCGTCCTTCCCACGTCCTTGAGGATGTACCCCCGGGCACCCATTTGAAGGCTACGGAATATGTCCTCGTCGTGATCATAGGTGCTGATCATTAGAACCCGCGCGGAGGGGCTGAGTACGCGAATCTCTTTAAGGATGTCGAGGCCGCTCTCGCCGGGAAAGTGAACGTCCAGAAGCGTGACGTCAGGGAGTAGCTCGCGAAAGCGCTCCATGGCCTCTTTGCCACAGCCAGCCTCGCCCACCACCAAGAAGCCAGGTTCCGTTTCGAGAATGGCGCGCAACCCTTCTCGAACGATGGCGTGGTCTTCGACGATAAGGATCCGCACCTCGGCGGCCATAAGGTATTTTAAAACAAGCGGGGCCGGCAAGAAAAGGCGCTGCATCAGTTTATCTTGGCACGCGCACCGCAACCCTGGTACCCTGTCCGGGGGCCGCCTGGATTTCGAGCGCCCCTTTCATCGCCTCAACCCTCTCGCGAATTCCCCTTAGGCCAAATCCTCCATCCGCGCGCGGAACTACGAACGATGGATCAAAACCCTTTCCGTTATCTTGTACGGCCAGCGTCACGGCGCTCGGGGCAAACGCAAGGGCCACCCACACCTGCGTGGCTTGAGCGTGCCGGGACGCATTGGAGAGCAGTTCTTGGGCAATGCGGAGAAGGTGGTCCTCCACTTCGGGCGGGAGCTGGCGCCAGCGCCCCTTGATGCTGAAGGAAGCCCGCAATGTTTTTCCCTGGCGGGCCTCGCGGACGATCCGGCGAAGAGCCGATGGAAGATTATCGGAATCGAGATAGAGCGGCCTGAGGCCCTTGACGAAGCGCCTTGCTTCCTGAAGCCCTTCGCGGGCCCCTGTTTTGGCCTTGGCCACGAATTCGCGGCCGAAGCCGCCGTGGCGGTCAAGCACCCCTTCAGCGGCCTCCAAGTTGAGCACTATTCCGGCAAAGCTCTGCGTAAGCGAGTCGTGAATCTCCCGCGAGATTCGGGCGCGCTCCTCGAGGACGGCCTCGTATCGCCTTTGTATGACCAACACCCTCAAGCGGTGCAGCCCGAAGCCGGCGAGAAGCGCCGTCGCAACGCATAATAGAATGAACCACCACGTCTGATAGAACCTCGGCGATTGGATGACCGTCAGCATCCCGCCAGTTTCGCTCCACGGGCCGCCTTCGGCCGCGCGAGCTCGAAAGCGGTAGGTTCCGCAGGGCAGGCTGGTGTAGTACGCGACCCGCCGGGGGCCTGCCTGAACCCAACCGGAGTCAAAGCCCTCCAGACAATATTCGAAACGGAGGCCATGGGAAGCCGGGAAAAGCGGGGCCGTATAGTGCATTTCCAAACGCCTGGCGCCTGGCGAAAGGCGCACGCGACCGCCCTCGATGGGCGCGAGAACCCCGTCCACCAGAACCTCCTCCAAATTGGGCGGCAGTAAGGGCGCTATTCTCGTGAGGGCCTTCGGCGATATCTGCGCCACTCCATCCACCGTGGGGAACCAAAGCGTGCCGTCCTTTGCCTTCCAACCCGAGGGTTGGGAACCCCCGTTACACTCCTCCACGCGCATGCCTTCAGCTCCGCCGTATACTTGGGGCTGAATTCCGGAGGCTTTTCCAGCGAGCCACCCATCCAGGTTCTGCCGCGGGATGCGCACGATTCCAGCTTTTCCGCTCAACCAGAAGCTTCCCTCCGCTTCGAGGATCCAGTAAATTGGGCCCTCCGGCAGTCCATCTGCGGGACTGATGGCCCGAAAGCGCTTCCCATCAAAACAGGCCAGGCCTCTGTTGGTGGTCCCAATCCAAAGAAGCCCATCGGAGCCGATGCGCAGGGATACAAGATCCTGGGATGGAAGCCCCTCTGCCGGGCCGTAGGTCTTCATCCTCCGGCCGTCCCAGTGGAGAAGGCCCCTCCCGAGAGTGGCGAGCCACGCGCCTGTTTTTCCATCGGGTTCGATGTCCATGGTGAATCCAGCCCCCCGCGAGGGCTCTATGTTTTCCCAGGGGCCACTCCGCAGAAGAAGGACACCCTTCGTGGTACCTGCAACAATGTCCCCGTTTCCAAGCTCGGCAAGAGAGAAAACTACGGGCGGTTCCTCACCAAGCAGGGCAACCCGGGCAAACCTCCCCTTTCCATCGTACCGAGCCAGTCCAGCAGGGGTTCCTACCCAGAGCCGCCCCTTCGAGTCTTCGAGAAGCGCTCCGCTTTCGGGACAAGGAAGGCCGTCTTTCTCTGTGAAATGGCGCGCCGCGCCGTCTTTCCATCTCACCAGCCCTTGCGTCTGGGTACTTATCCAGAGAGCGCCGTCGGACGATTCCATGACCGAGTTGACGTAACCCAGGTCGAGGCCTTCGGGTTTTCCAAAGCTCTTGACGAGAGGGGCGCTGAAACAATAGAGGCCATCGCCCATGGTTCCGATCCAGAGGTTTCCCCGCCGGTCTTCGAAGAGGGAAATGATGGACCTGGGTCCGCCCAGCAGTGGGTCCCAGACCTCGACACGGCCCTCCCGAACCCTCGCGAGACCGCTCGACATGCCCAGCCACAGCGAGCCATCCCTGTCTTCAAGGGCGCGATACACCGTCTTCCCCTCCAGGACTCTCGTGCCCTTTGGAGCTTGGCACGTCCCGGCGAGGAGCCGCATCCCCCCTTGAGGAAAAGCCCAGAGGCTGCCGTCCCTTCGTCCGGCTATGGATTGCGCGACGTTGGGCAGGGCCACCATTCCGAGCCGTCCATCCTTCCACGTATGGACGTTTGCTCCGCCTAGAAACCACAAAGTACCGTCGGGTGTCTGCCGAACGCAAGGAATCGGGCGCAATCGCTGGCCTCCAGGCCCCTGAAAGGCGCGGCATTTCTCGCCGTCAAGGAAACCTAGGTCGCCCATGGAACCCACCCATACTCGCCCGGAGACATCTTCAAAAAGGTCCGCTATGGTGGCTTCTTCTGGGCCACCCGGAAGGTCCAGGCGGCGAAATTCGCCCTGCTTGAAGGCAATAAGGCCTGTACGCGTTCCGATAAGGAGCGTTCCGTCGTGAGTTGCCAACAAAGAGGAAACCATGCTTGTCTCAAAGGCGGGAGTGTTGCTGGAACTGAACAAGGTGAAGCGCTCGCCATCGAATCGCACCAGACCCATTTCCGTTCCGGCCCAAAGGTATCCGTCCCGAGTCTGCGTGATGGCGAAGACCGACGTGTCCGGGATTCCCTCGGCGCGCCCCCAATGCCTGCATACATACTGGGTCGGCGCTATGGAAGGATCGAGAGCTCTGGCATCTTGCGAAACGGCAATGAGAACCACAAACAAACAAGAGGCCAGAAGCGGCGCCACGTAGCCATGCCTTGTCATACTGTTTTTCCTTGCCACGAGACTTCCCCCCTCATTTCTCGGCTGATGGCCGTGTAGCCCAACCTGAGAAACTCACCCACCACCGAGAGTGCGTAGCCCTGCTCGATGCGGGCTTCCCACGTAGCGGCATTGCGCCTTGAAAAGGCCGGCGGGCCTTTGTCATCAAAGAGGATGACCTGCCTTCCGTTGGCCTGCGCTGTGACGTGATATGCCGCTCCACGAAACTCCGTTCGCAACGCGCATCCCACCGCCCTCTCCTTCGGTCTTGAAATCCCGCTAACTGCCCAATGGCATTGCCAAGATACATGATCTGATAGCCGTTCGGCCGATCCCTGCGACGGGCTACGGTAAGTGTGTCAGAGTGCCTTCACGCCACGAGAGGAAACCGGTCGTTGAAATTATATACCGGAATCCATTTTCCCGTCAGCAATTCATGAAGACCTACATTACGCGATTGGGTGCCGGAGAAAGTTCCGAATGGCCATGGATCACAGGAACAAGAAAGCGATCGGGCGCGATTGGCGCCGGCATTGACAATGGACGAGCAAAGAAATGAAAAACATCCTCTGCTCTGGATTGTACCTGCACTCGCGTTGGTTTAGGTAGAGCCGGAACCGTAGAGGAGAGATGCAGTTCTTGCTTGTAACCAAGACTTGCACTTTAGTTGCAGTTGCCCTGGATAAGAGCCGGCGGGGAGCGCTAGATGACGAATCAATGGTTGCCGCAAACCCCTGATTGTCTAAGTTTTTTTGGCGGAGAGACGGGGATTCGAACCCCGGTTACCCTTTCGGGTAAACACGCTTTCCAAGCGTGCTCCTTCGGCCACTCGGACATCTCTCCGCGGCCCGACATATCTTATGAGAAACCGGCCGGAATTGCAAACATGGGGCTCGTCGCGAAAATGGGATAAAATGGATTCATGGGCGCGACGGCGCTGTTGGAGGCGCGCGGAATCGAAAAGCGGTTTGGGCTGGCCCCGGTTCTGAAGGGCGTTGACCTCGAACTTTGTTCAGGCGAGTTTCTGCTCCTTCTCGGCCCGAACGGCGCCGGCAAGACGACGCTGGCCAAGGTGCTCTGCCTGCTTTCAAGGCCGAACAGGGGCGAGTTGCTCTTCGGCGGCGCAAAGGTTGGCGAGGCGGAGCGGCTCAAGCTTCGGCGGGCCTTGGGATATCTTTCGCACCAATCCCTGCTGTACGCCCATCTCACCGCCGCCGAAAACCTGCGATTTTTCGCCGGACTTTACGGGGTTCAGCCCACGGCAAGGATAGCGGAGCTTCTTGCGAAGCTCGGGCTTGGCCGCGCGAGCGACCAGCTGGTGGGAACCTTTTCGCGCGGAATGCAGCAGCGCCTATCCCTGGCGCGCGTGCTTCTGACCGAGCCATCCATCATAATTCTTGACGAGCCCTACGCCGGGCTTGATCCGGAGGGGAGCCGCACTTTCACCATCCTCCTCGATGAGTTGAAAGCGGCCCACAGGGCTGTCCTTCTGGTAAGCCATGAAATCGAGGATTGCCTCAATGTTGTTGACCGGGTGGCGGTGCTGCACGGCGGCAGGATGGCCCTCAACGAGCCGGCGGCGGGACTTTCGGCCGAGTCGCTGAAGCAAAAGTATTTCGAGGTGACTGCGGGGGGCGCCCGATGAACTACTGGCGGGCCGTGATGAAAATATTCGCGAAGGACTTCCGCGAGGAGATAAGGCGGAAGGAAAACCTGGCCGCCTCCTTTTTCTTCGCGTTTCTCGCCCTCGTGCTCTTCTATTTTTCAGTGGACCCGACGAGAGTGGACTTGGGCGAGAGCGGCGCCGGCCTGCTTTGGCTCGTCATCCTTTTCGCCGGAAACCTCTTCATGGGAAACACGTTCCGCAAAGAGACCGAGACCGGCACGCTCCAGGCCCTGCTTCTGGCGCCCGTTGACAGGAGCGCCATCTACATCGGGAAGTTCCTGGTGAACCTGGCCTTCCTTCTGATTCTCGAAGCGCTCATCCTCGCTTTCGCCTTCATCCTTCTGGCGATGCCCGTCGGCGCTCACATCGGATGGCTCGCCGCCGTCTGGGTGCTGGCGAGCGTGGGCTACGCGGCCGTGGGGACGCTTCTATCGTCTCTGGTCGCGCAGATCCGAGGCGGCCATCTCCTCTTCCCGCTGCTCGCGTTCCCCATTCTGATTCCGCTCTTGATAGCGGCATCGAGCTTGACCCAGGATGTGATGCTGGGCCACGCGGCCGCGAGCGTCCGGTGGTTGCAACTGGTTGGCTTGTTCGATACGATATTTCTGGTGGCGCCGCTCTTCCTTTTCGAATACGCCATTGAGGAGTGACGATGGTTTTTAGAAAGTGGAGGATTCTGCTTTGGACCGTGGCGGCCGCCTTGAACGCC
>DAHXMK010000104.1 GCA_027365515.1 Candidatus Aminicenantota bacterium | reverse complement strand
GCCTCCGCCATATTCGGCGGCAAGATGCCCATGACGATGACCTCGCCCCGGCCATGAAAGGGGAATAGATGTAAAAGCCGGTAAAAGTAAGCACCGCAAGGGCGGCGAAATTCACCCAGTGGTGTATCCGCACCGCGGCCGTCCAGTGATAGACCATCTTCTTGGCCATTTACGCCCCCTTTCCTCAGGATACCCTGAACTTGCGGACCTCGTTCGTGTCAGGGTCGATTACGTGCACCGTGCAGGCCAGACATGGGTCGAACGAGTGCACGACCCTGAGGATTTCGAGAGGCTTCTTCGGGTCAATGACCGGAGTGCCGACGAGCGCTTCCTCTATCGGGCCCCGGACGCCCCTGTCGTCCCTCGGACAGACGTTCCAGGTTGTCGGGACGACAAGCTGGTAGTTTTTCAGCACATGGCCCTCGATTGTGTTCCAGTGGCCGAGCGCGCCGCGCGGGGCCTCCCAGAGGCCGATGCCGCTGGAACTGGCGGGCAGCTCATACTGCTTGAACATCTCGGACTTGCCCGCGCCCAGGTTGGCTGCCAGCTGTGTCGTCCAGGCGACCATCTGGTCGGCTACTACTTTGGCCTCAAGCGCCCTTGCGGCGATGCGGCCGAGGACAGATAGCAGGACTTCCGGCTTGCCGGCGACGCCGAGTTTCGCGAGCGTGCCGTCTATCAGCATCTTTGCCGTCGGCTGGCCGTGGACGTAGGCGACGAGCATGCGCGCGAGAGCGCCGACCTCCATAGGCTTGCCGTTCAGCCTCGGCGCCTTGGCCCAGGTGTACTTGGCGTTTGTGTCATATCCGGTGAAGTCCGGGTCGGTCTCGCCCTGCGCCGGGTTCAGGCCGCTCTTGTTTTTGTACCAGCTGTGGGATACGTCCTCCGTGACCATTTCCGGCCCGACCTTCTGGTGTACAAGGCCCTGGTCGGCGTAGACCGCGCCCCTCGGCAGAAGCCTGTTGTACGGGTCTCGGGTGGCCGGGTCTTCAAATACGCCCCAGGCGAGGTAGTTAGCGTGGCCCTTGCCAATGCCGGCCCAGTCGAGGTAGAACGGCGCGATGGCAAGGACGTCCGGGATATATACGTCATCGACGAATGCCTGGAGCTTCTTTATCATGAACAGGAACTGCGCCAGCCTGTCGAGGTTCACGTCGGAGTTCGTGCCGCCCGGTGGCGAGGTCATCGTCATGGGCATCTTGCCGCCGAATATGGCGGAGGCGCGCGCCGCGAGCGCCTGCATCCCGAGCGCGTCAAGGTAGTGCGAGACCGCCATGAGGTTTATCTCGGCAGGGAGCTTGTATGCCGGGTGGCCCCAGTAGGCGTTCGCGAAGGGGCCGAGCTGGCCGGAATCCACGAAGGTCTTCAACCTGGCCTGGACCGCGAGGAGCTTCGGGTCGGCGGTCTTCGCCGAGAGCGCGGAGACCACGTCAACGTAGTCCAGCGCGGCCAGGTGGTAGAACCAGAGTATGTGCGAGTGCAGGAACTGCCAGCCTTCGATGAGGTTTCTGACCAGCACCGCGTTTTCCGGCGGAGTTATATGGAAGGAGTCCTCAAGGCCCATGCTGGAAGTGTGGCCGTGCGAGGTCGGGCAGACGCCGCAGACGCGCTGGGTGTACTGCCAGGCGTCCCTCGGGTCGCGGTTCTGGAGTATTATCTCGAAGCCCCTGAAGAGCGTGCCGCTCGTCCAGGCGTCTTTTACCTTGCCGCCCTCGACTTCTACTTCGAGCTTCAAGTGGCCCTCGATCCTCGTTATCGGGTCAATTACATATCGTGCCATTATTCGCCACCCCCTTTCTCAGGCCCCTTCTTGGAACCCTTCGCTGCCGTACCGACCGCATGGACGGCTATCCCCGCCACCGTCGCCACGCCCAGCACCTTGCCTATATTGTCGGCGGTAACGTCTCCTCCGAAGCCGGGCACGCTTATGCCCTTCAGTTTGGCATAGAATGGGTGGAAGTTGTCTGGCCATTTCATGTCGAGGCACCCGATGCAAGGGGCGCCCGCCATGATGCACCAGTTAACGTCGTCGTTATATCTAATGGTGGGGCAAGGGGCGTATGTCGCGGGGCCTTTGCAGCCCATCTTGAAGAGGCAGTAGCCCTTCTCTGCCTCCGGGGTGCCGAAGGCCTCGACGAACTTGCCGGCCTCGAAATATGCGCGGCGCTCGCACTGCTCGTGGATCGTCTTGGAGTAGAACATCTTTGGCCTGCCGTGGTCGTCGAGTTCGGGTAGTTTTTTGAAGAGGAGATAATTCATTACGACGCCGATGAGAAGCTTCGGGTCGGCAGGACAGCCGGGGAGGTTGACGTTTTTGATGCCCATAGGGCCGAGGACTTCGGAAACGGACTTGAGGCCGGAAGGGTTGGGCTTTGCTCCGGGGATGCCGCCGTTTGTGGCGCAGGAACCGATCGCGACTACAGCCGCTGCTTTCGGGGCCGCCCACTTTGCTATATCCATCATCTCGCGGCCGGCGATGGTGCCGTAACCGGGCTTGGAGGGCATGCCGCCTTCGATTACGAGGATGAACCCGCCGGCGTCCACGGCGTTCTTCAGGTTCTCTTCAGCCTGCTCCCCCGCGGCCGCCATTATCGTATCGTTAAAATCGACACTCAGGACATCAAGGATCAGTTCGGCAGGCCCCGGGTTTTTGGCCTTGATGAACATCTCCGTGCAGCCTGAGTCGCACGAGAGAGTGAGCCAGACAACCGATGGCCTTTTCGCGGCAGCGGTAACGGCTTCCGCAATCTTCGGGGCGTATAGTTCCGAAAGCCCCATCAATGCAGCCGTCGCGCTGCAGAACTTTAAAAAATCCCTTCTGTCAAGCTGTGAAAAACTGCTTAATGATCCACTTCGCATTGTGCCCGTCCTTTCTT
>DAHXMK010000053.1 GCA_027365515.1 Candidatus Aminicenantota bacterium | reverse complement strand
ACGACCGAGCCTGCGCCGAAGCTCAGCGAGACCGACTTGACGACGGTCCTTTTGCCGAAGCTCTTCACGAGGTCGCGGGTTTCGAGAGTGGATATAACAGGCTGTTGAGAAAATCGCATGGGCCGCGCGCAAGAGGCTTGGGGGCCAGATGCTAGGCGCGGCGACGACGACAGGGTGGTTGCCCTTTCTAGGAGCCGCAACAACGCAGATGGCCCCCAAGCCCTTGCGCCCGAAGGGTTGCCGCGGCACGGCCCCGTCTGCTGTGTTGCCGCTCCTAGACGATGTGCAGAGACATCGACGGCGTCGCGGCGCCTTGCATCCGAAGCCGTGGCGCTGGCAACGCGACCCACGGGATTTTTCAACAGCCTGTTAGTAGCCATCGTGCCTCTTCTCCTTTGGAACGGAGGCTTCCAGGACCCCCCTTGCCGAGGAGGCCCCCTGATGAACGCTTACGCTGTCCTGGCCGAATAACACCAGCGCCCCTTCGGCCCTTCTGTAGGGATTCTTCTGGACAAGGACGGCTCTCCCGCTCTCCGATTCCGCCTGCCCGCTCCCGTCGTTGGGGTTGTATATGAGCTTGTCGCCGGAGGCGTCCTGGTTGTCGCTCGTCAGTTTCGCCTCTCCGGTCGCCACGTATTTCTGGGGGCGGTTCTTGGCGTCGAGCAGAGCCTCCACCTGGTCCGCGTCAATGACGTAACTCTCTCCGGTCCCGTGGGCACCGCCCTTGGCGAGCACCAGCTTTTCAGCGCCTTTGTGGGCGATGACCGGGGCCGCGAGAAGCCGTTCGCCTTTGGGCCCGCTCCATGCGCACGATGCCCCTCCGGAAGCTTCGGCCTCTTCGCTGTTCTGAATGACGATGGCGGGCGCCATCAGGCGCATCGCGCCCCTTGTGACGACGCAGGAGCCGTAAAGCTTGAGAGGATATACCTTCGGCGCGGCCACGGCTTTCTGGGAAGTGAATTCCATCGGCTCGGCGCCCTTGGCCTCCCGCCTTCCCCTCACGTCGCCGCTCGCCTGCGCGGAGCCGTCTTCATGGATCGTCGCGCTATTGGCCCAAAGCGTGTCGTCGCCCTTGACTATCTTGACCTTTCCCTCCAGCCGCCTTGTCGCGCCCTCCACGTAGGCGTGGTCGCACGACCAGTTTCCAGAAGGGCCGCTGCCGGTTACGGGCCCCGGAAGAGAGGCGGTGAAGGGCCCGCTTCCAGCGGTGCCGGTGCCCGACGGGGCATCGAGAACATCTCTTAGTCGCGTTACAGCCAGCGGGCCGGGCGATTCCCAGTCCCAGCCGCCGGAAGCTTTGGGGCGCAAGGTGAGCAGTGCGGTCTCGGCCACCTGTTTGCCCGCTTCGCTTTCCATCCTCGCGGAGCCTTGAAGCGCCAGGCTTTCTATCGCCCCTTCAGGCTTCAATGACATGACGAGTTTGTCGCAGCTCATCTTCCCCGACGGGCCGTCCCCTTTGACCGAAGGTTCGAGGATCACTTTCTCTATCGTGTTGTCGCCGGAGAAGACCAGCGTCCCGCCGGGAGCGCTTATGGTTCCCTCCCGGCCCGAGACCGAAACGGGGCCGGTCATGTTGCCCGAGTGGCTCTTCATGTCAGATGTCAGGCGGCGGCAGGTGAATTCGCGGCCGGCGCGATCCTTGAAGCGGACATCTCCCTCGAGATAGGCCTTCTGGCTGTCGCGCTCGTACCTCAAAATGTCCGCGCGCCCTTCGATGGCGCCCCTGCGCAACGTCGCCGCCTCTTCCGAAACTACCTCTCCTTCGGGAGTGAGCCTGAAGCCGGAGGATGTCGCCGTCCAGCCGTCCGGCCTTTTGATCGTGGCGTCGTCCCAAAGGCGCAGCGTGTGGCTGGCGGCGTCGAAGAGCCCCTGCCTGCCCGAAGCGACCGAGTCGCCTCCCGGCGACGGGAAGGTCACCTTCGCGTTGAAAAGCAGTTTGGCCTCGCCAGGCTTCTCCGTCACCCGCGCCGCCGTGACTACGAAAGCCACCTTGCCGGCGCTCTCGTCAACGTACCTGAACCCCGAGGCGGCGAGACTGCCGCCGCTCTCGATGGCCGCCGCCGGGCGCTCCACCGGCCTGATAACCGTGCTCTTGGGACGGAATTTGATTACAAGTAGGAGGAGGA
>DAHXMK010000048.1 GCA_027365515.1 Candidatus Aminicenantota bacterium | reverse complement strand
TTTTTCTCCGAAGGCCACCGGCACCGACGAAATGCGCAGTTCGATCTCTTTGCCATCCCTGTCGGTCTTCAGGCGGCCGTCCTGCGGGCGCCGCTTCTCGGCGATGTCCATCCGAGACAGCGCCTTGATGCGGTTGACGATCGCGGGGTAGACGACCTTCGGGATATGGGCTATGTCGTGAAGAACGCCGTCAATCCTGAACCTGGCCAGCGCGTGGTCCCGCTTGGGTTCGAGGTGGATGTCGCTCGCCCTCAAGTCATAGGCGTGGTGAAGGAGGTACTCGACCGCGTTGACGACGTGTTTGTCGCTCGCCTCGATCTCGGTCCCGCTTTGCAGCCTTACGAGTTGTTCCAGGTTGCCTAGGTCGTTCCCGTTGTTCATGGCCTTTTCGGCGTTCGTGAGAGCCGACCTGAATCCGTAGAACTCGTGAATGATCCTAACCATGTCGCCGTACGGCGCGACCACCCGGCGGACCGGCTTGGGCGATGCCTGGCGGAAGAGATCCACCCCCTCCATGTCGAACGGGTCGGCCACCGCCATATAGATTTCGCCTTCCTTCTCGGCCAGCGGAAGCATGAGGTAGCGGGCTGCGAAGGGGCGCGAAACCGTCCTGTGTATGAATTCGATGTCGAGCTTCAAAGGATCGAGCCTGGCGCTCTGGAGGCCGGTTCTGCCCGCGAGGACCCTGGCAATCAGCGCATCGTCGAGCGGGTTTTCCGGGCTCTTGAGATCCGGCAGATTCAAGCTTACGGCGAACGCTATGGGATGAAGCCCTCTTCCTTTTTCGGAAGCGCCTTTTCTGCTCTCCCAAAGCCTGAGAAGCTGCGGAACCTGTTCTTGGGAAATGTGGCCGCTCTCGGCAAGGTAAGAAGCGAGATCTTCGGCCGTCAGCTTGGCCATTTATCGCCTCACGCCGGAGGCTGGCCGGCCTTGCCCCGCCCTTCCGCAAGCGACATCGCCGGCTCCAGCCAGGCCTTGACCCTGTTCGCGTCCCCGAACCGGCTATCCTTGCCCGCCGAATCGAGAAGGACCATTATGACGGGCCTTGAAGCGAGCTCCGCCTCCATGACCAGGCAGAAGCCCGAATCCGAGATGTATCCGGTCTTGCTTAGGATTATCGGCCAGTGAGGATTGTGGACAAGCCCGTTGGAATTTCCGAAAAGCCTGGAGCGCGGCGGCGAAATCGCCCTCGCCTCGTACTCGGGCGTGGTAGTGATGGCTTTGATGATCGAGTAGCGTCCGGCCTCTTCGACCATCCTGGCCAAATCGCGCGCGGTCGAGACGTTGGCCGCGTTGAGGCCGGTGGAATCGGCAAAGCTCGTGTGGGAAAGCCCCAGCGCGGCGGCCTTGCGGTTCATCGCCGCGACGCACGCCTCCGTTCCGCCCGGATAGTTTCTCGCCAGCGCGTGCGCCGCCCTGTTTTCCGAACTCATCAGAGCCAACTGGAGAAGGTCACCTCTCGTCATGACCCAGCCTACTGGCAGGCGGGAAAGGGAGTGGCGAA
>DAHXMK010000044.1 GCA_027365515.1 Candidatus Aminicenantota bacterium | reverse complement strand
TCCTCCTCGGAGAGATTGACCAGGCCTCCATTCCCCTTTTGGAGCCTCTCTACTCCAAGGACCTGCGCGCTTACATTGACGGCTACAGCACGACGGCGGTCAACGGCTCGGGAGAGCTTTCAAGCGACCTCGTTGACTTTCTGCAGAAATACCACCCGGGCGCCGCGCTGTGGGTCCACCTGCCCGAAATGCAGACGCCGATGGGCGCGCAGGTGTTATCCCTGGCCGCCTTGAACTCGGGCGCAAGCGCGGTTGACGTGCAAAGCCCCAACGCGAAATCCATTTGGGACGGATTGAGCCATCTCCGCTCCCTCATCTCGCCGGCCATGGGGGTGGGCGTCGTCACGGAGGCTTCTGGAATCTGGTCGGAAGGCAAATACCGCTCCGACATCGGCGCGCTCAACTTCCTCGACGTTGACACCTATGTACAGGGAATGCTTCTGGTGGCGAACAGGGCGGGCTCGCAGAAGGGCGAGCTCGACGTCGTCATGCCGGCCATGAACGTCAAGGAAGCCACGGCCTATCCCCTGCCGTCATCGCCTGGAATCAACCTCTCCTTCGACGTTGACAAGAAAGAAAAGAAGACCACGCTGAAAGTGCCGTGGCAGGGCACGCCCGTTTTGGTTCTTCTATCGTGGTACAAGCAAGAGCTGGGAGGAGAGGGCCAGGTCACCGTTTCGGGAGTGTACAGGATCCCGGTCGAATTGATATTGGCCCGCTACCAGGCTGTCCAGGAGGCGGAGGAAATTCTCTGCGACAATTACACCGCCGACGCGCAGGTGGACTACCACTTCAAGCTGCCGGGATCCACGGGCAGCCTGGACGTCACTTTCAAGAACACTTTTTTCTACGAGAAGGGCGTTGGAGCCAGGTGGCTGCAGAACCAGCTCTTGGTGAACGGCGTGGCGTGGAAAGGGAAAACCATTCCCGAGCTGCCGATCATAGAGCCCGAGAAAGTCAACACGCTGCCATTGGCCCTGACGCTGGGCCGCGACTATTCCTACAAGTATCTTCGCGACGAGACCGTTGACGGCCACGACTGTTATCTGGTGGCTTTCATTCCGCTTCCGGAGGCGAAGGGGAGCTTGTACGAGGGCAAGGTCTGGATTGACAAGAAGAGCTACAAAAAGATCAAGATGTCGGTCCGCCAGACCGGGCTTCAGCCGCCGCAGGTGAGCAACGACGAGACCGACAGCTACCAGCCGGTCGCCGCCGGCCAGGACCGGACTTTCCAATTGCTGACCAACGTCACCGGGCAGCAGATTTTTACCGTCGCCGGCCGCAGCGTCGTGGCAGAGCGGGAGATCAATTTTTCCAACGTGCGCGTCAACGCGCCGGCTTTCAATGACGAAGTTGCCAAGGCGGAGGCGAGCAACAAGCCGATGCTTCAGGACACGCAGAAAGGGCCACGCTACCTGGTCAAGAAGCCCGACGGCACGCGCGTCCTCCAGATGGAGCCGAAGACGAGCAAGTGGCTCGCCGTCGCCGGCGCATACTACGACGACAGCCTGAGTTACCCGATCCCGCTTCTTGGCGTCAACTACCTGAACTACGACTGGCACAAGAAGAAGATACAGGTCAACCTCTTCGTCGCCGGGCTCGTTGATTCGCTCAGCGTTTCCAAGGCCGACCTCTTCCCGAAGATAGACGCGAACGTTGACGCCTTGGGCTTCCTCATACCGTTCCAGGACAAGTATTACGTCGCGGGGACGGAGGATAAGAGCCAGCGGATAAAGGTCCTGAGCGAACACCTCTCCGGAGGGCTCGGCTGGCGGCCGACCCAATTTTCCAGGCTGACGCTAGGGTTTGACACCTCTTACTATCGTTTCACCTCGACGGGAGACACGTCGCCCGCTTTCGTGCTTCCAAAGGACCACGGTGATTTGGCCTTCTCATTGAAGTATGACTACTCGAGGCGCGGGTGGCAGGCGGCCGGCAATTACGAAGGCCACCACCGCACGTCATGGGAGCCGTGGGGGCTTCCCGGAGAACACGCCGACGTATCCGGTCAGAAAAACTACGCCCTGTGGGACGCGACTTTCTCCAAGACTTTCTACCTTCCGAAGTTCCAGAAGATCGGCGCCGCCGTTTCGTGGCTCGACGGAAAGGACCTGGACAGGTTCAGCCAGTACCAGTTCACCTACCTTGGCCGCAAGTCGCTCTCCGGCTTCTCCGGCAGCGGAGTGCGCTTCGACAAAGGGGCGACGCTGAGGCTCTTGTACGAATTCAACGTAGCCGACGTCGTCCGCTTTGGGATCAACATTGACAGGGCGAGGGTGAAGCCGAACCGAGACGTTGACCTCTGGCAGAACCACACCGGCTTGGGCCTTTCGGGCGCGATTGCCGGGCCGTGGCAGACTTTCTGGACGCTCGACCTTGGTTATGCGATTCAGAGCGACATCCCGGCGGTCAGGCACGAGGCCACCGTCGCGCTGGTGGTCCTGAAACTCTGGTGATAAGGCGCTATAATGAACCGGTGATCGCTAAAGGGCGGTCCGTATAAGAGGAGAAGATAATGAACCGTATCGTGGCATCAGTCGTAGCGGCCGCTCTCATGACGCCAGCCTTTTTTGTCGCGGCCCAGACGGCCGAAAAGAAGAAACCGGCCCCTGCGGCGGCAAAAAAACCGGCGGGTGCACTGGTGCCGGCCCTTCCTCCGGAGGGAAAACTCAGCTACGCCCTCGGAGAGGACATCGGGCGCCGCTTGAAAGAGCTTAACGCGACCATAGACATGAAGAGCTTCTCGAAGGGCGTGGAGGACGTACTCAAGGGCAATCAGCCATCCATAAGCGAAGAGGAAGCCGCCAACACGCTCAAGGAATTCTTCGGCAAGGTCCAGGCCGATCAGGCGCGGAAAGCGCAGGAAGCCGGCGAGAAGAACCTCAAAGAGGGCGAGGCGTTCCTGAAGGAGAACGGAACAAAGAAGGGCGTCATAACCACCGCGAGCGGCCTCGAATACACGGTCCTGCAGGAAGGCACGGGCGCTTCGCCCAAAAGCTCTGACACGGTCACAGTGAATTACTCGGGCAAGCTAATTGACGGGACCGAGGTTGACAGTTCGTACAAGCGCGGCCAGCCAGCGACCTTCGAGGTTTCGCACGTCATCCCCGGCTGGATAGAAGGACTTCAACTGATGAAGGCCGGCGGCAAATACCGCCTCTTCGTCCCGGCGAAACTGGCCTACGGCGAGCGCGGGGCCGGGCAGGTGATAGGGCCGAACGCGGTTCTTATTTTCGACGTGGAGCTCATGTCGGTCGCCCCGGCGGCGAAATAACGGGAGGCGCGAATGGCCTCCGTGCCTTCGTGGGTCGAGGAGCTAGAAGCCTCGGTCACTGTAGCTTCGGCGGATGGTACGATAACCTACCTGAACCGCCGGGCGCTGGAGACTTTCAAAGAGGACGGAGGCGCCTCCCTGATCGGGAAGAGCCTTTTTGACTGCCACCCCGAGCCAGCAAGAAGCCGGCTTCGGGAGATGTACGAGGTCAAGAAGCCGAACCACTACACGATCAGCAAGAAGGGCCTGAAGAAAATAATTCACCAGCTCCCATGGTTCGAGGCTGGCTCGTTCGCCGGCTTCGTGGAGATATCTTTCGTGATTCCCGAGGCGATGCCGCACTTCGACAGGGGATGAGGCTTCCCCGGAGATGCCATGCTGAAGGACATCCGGCTCCACGGAGAGATCACTGCCGAGGTTGATTTTTTCGCCGTACTTGCCGGCGAGAAGCTCACCGTGACCCATTTCTATGAGCTTGGCGAAGGCAAGGGCGGGCGGGAAGTCTCGTTCTTTCTGGCTGGAAGCTACTTCAAGCTGGACCAGAAAGGGATCGCCTTCTCGGGAACGGGCGGCGCCGTCTCGGAGTATATGTTCGGCTCGCCAATGCCGCTGAACGACCTCGGCCACAAAGAGGTGGCGAACCGCCTCGTGCTCTTCGGAACCTTCGCCGGAACCGCCGGCCAGGGCAGGCTCGAATTCACTCCGAACGTCAGCGGCTTCGTCTCGTACTCCAGCCTTTTTCTCGAGGGCAACGCCCTCGGCAACTCCTTTTTTCTCCTGAAGACGCCTTGGCCCTATTCCGTCCGCCGGACTCAGGAGGTGCTCTTAAGAACGCTGGGGAGGAGGCTGAAGCGAAGCCTGCAGCCCGGCGCGGGGAACGACAGCGAGCTCGCCGCCGAAATACTGAAAGAGCTTTCCGAGCCTGACGCTACGCTTCTTCTGTTGAGGCTGGCCCACCGCCCCCACCGCCAGTTCTACGATTTCGTGCGCGGCTACTACCTAAAGGAGGGCGAATGGGGCGAGCCACAGGAGAAGTTCGTAGCCGTCCTCGCCGACGAGCTGGGAATAGAGCAGTATCAGCG
>DAHXMK010000043.1 GCA_027365515.1 Candidatus Aminicenantota bacterium | reverse complement strand
CCATCCGGCCATCATCTTTCAGCTTCTTGATTGATGCGCCTTTCTGGTCGGGCAGCACTCCGGCGATCACCTCCTCTATACCCAGTTCCTTTGCCACCGAGTCGGCCGTTGCTTTGTTGTCGCCGGTAAGCATGACGACTCGAAGCCCCTCCTCGCGAAGAAGGCGGAGCGCCTCGCGCGAAGTCGGTTTGATCTGGTCCTTGACAACAAGAATCCCGGCGGGCCGGCCATCCGCCGAGACGAATAGCGGCGTGGCCCCTTCCAATCCCGCTTTGCCGACCGATCCCAGCAGGTCGGAAAAACCGTCCCCGTCCTTCGATGCGAAACCTGCGTTGCCCGCGACCACCGCTGAACCTAGAACAATTCCGGCGACGCCTTGTCCCGGGAAAGCTTTGAACGACTCCGCCTTCGGGATGGTCAACCCGCGCTCCCGCGCCGCTGAGACGATCGCCTCGGCCAGAGGATGTTCGCTCGCCATTTCAACGGAGGCGGCGAGGCCGAGAAGCTTTTCATCGGAGATGCCGGCCGCGCAAAAGATTCCGGCGAGCCTGGGCTTTCCTTCGGTCAGCGTGCCCGTCTTGTCCACGACCAGCGTGTCAACCTTGCGAAGAAGCTCGATCGCCTCGGCGTCCTTGAAGAGAACTCCGGCCGCCGCTCCCTTTCCCATCGCGACCACCACCGACATCGGCGTCGCGAGGCCGAGGGCGCACGGGCAGGCAATAATCAGCACTGATACGGCTGCCACCAGGGCGTGTGCAAGCCTCGGCTCCGGCCCGAACGAGGCCCACGCGGCGAAGGCCGCGGCGGCGGCAAGCGCGACCGCGGGCACGAACCAGGCGGCCGCCTTGTCGGCAAGCTTCTGCACCGGGGCGCGGCTGCGCTGTGCCTCCGCGACGCTCTGAACGATGCGCGCCAACAGCGTCTCCGCGCCCACCTTTTCGGCGCGCATGATGAAGCTCCCCGTCGTGTTTAAGGTTCCGCCGATGAGCTTTTCTCCCTTCGTTTTTTCGACGGGAAGCGGCTCTCCCGTTACCATTGATTCGTCAACTGCGCCGACCCCCTCTTCGATAACGCCGTCAACCGGGACCTTTTCCCCCGGCCGCACTCTCAGAATGTCGCCCTTTGATATGGTTTCCAGCGGAACGTTCTGCTCAACTCCGTCATTCGTGATTCGCCTTGCGCTCTTCGGAGCGAGCCCCATCAAGGCTTTGAGCGCTTCGCCCGTGCGCCGCCTTGCCTTCAGTTCAATAACCTGGCCCAGAAGGACGAGGACGACGATGACCGAAGCGGCCTCGAAGTAAGTCTGAATAGCGCCTCCATTTTCCTTCAAGGAGTCCGGAAAGAGGCTTGGAAAGAGGATCGCGACGGCGCTGTAGCCGTAGGCCGACCCGACGCCAAGGCCTATGAGCGTGAACATGTTCAGGCTGCGCCGGCGCAGTGAATCCCAGAACCGCCTGAAGAAGACCGAGCCGGCCCACAGCACCACGGGCGTTGAGAAGAGCAGCTCGACCCACGCCGACGCGGCCGGGGAGATAAGGGGAGCGGCCTTGTAGGCGGGCACAATGTCCGCCATCGCCAGAACGAAGACGGGCAGGGTCAGGACAAGGCCCGCCCAGAAGCGGCGGCGCATGTCGCGAAGCTCGGGATCCTCTGATTCGTCGAGAGAGACGGCGGCGGGCTCCAGCGCCATGCCGCA
>DAHXMK010000041.1 GCA_027365515.1 Candidatus Aminicenantota bacterium | reverse complement strand
TATTTCTACCCCAAGGACGATACTCCTGGTTGCACCAAGGAAGCATGTTCTTTCAGGGACGTAAACGGCGAGCTTCAGAAGATGGGCGTCGTAGTCCTTGGCGTCAGCAAGGATAGCATGAAGAGCCACGAGAAGTTCATCGAAAAGTACCGCTTGAATTTCCCTCTAATTTCCGACCCCGAAGGAAAGATCATTTCGGCCTACGGCGTATGGAAAGAGAAGTCCATGTTCGGCAAGACGGCGCTCGGCGTCAACAGGTCAACGTTCCTTATCGGCCCTGATGGAGTCATAAGGAAAATCTGGCGCGGCGTCAAGGTCGAAGGCCACGACCTGCAGGTACTCGACGCCGCCAAGAAACTCGAATCATAAGAGACGGCCGCGCGGGATAGCTGCTAATGTGGCTTGACCATCGCGGCAAGCCTGGCGCTAGATTCCTCCGCCTCGCGGATGATCCGGGCAATAAGATCGGCGACCGCCGGCGTCTCGGTGATGAGGCTGGCCGTTTCTCCCAAAGGCATCACGCCCCTGTTCACGTCGCCTTCAGTGCAAGCGACGCGGAAGCGCTTGAAAGCGGTGGCGAGGTGGGCCAGTTCCTTGGTGTTCTTCCAGCCGGAGGCGAGGACGCCCATAGCCAGCTTGGCGTAAGGCAGTTCCATCATCCTGGCGATCTCTCGCGCGTCGAAGGCGGCGCGCGCCATGTCCAGCCCTTTTACGATGGCCTTCTCCGCTCCGGGCGAGCGGAGGATTCGGCATGGCTGGCCGTCGAACCTAGTCGTGTAGACCGTATCCTCGGCGCCTTTCTCGTTGCAGAGAGCTTTGCAGTTGGCGTGCGCCGGGCTCTCCTTCGTGTTCATGAAGCGAGTCCCCATGGCGATCCCGTCGGCGCCCAGGGCGACAGCCGCCGCCAATCCCCTTCCGTCCGAAAAGCCGCCGGCGGCTATTAGCGGAATCTTGACGCTGGAAGCGATGGATGGAATCAGCACGCTCGAAGCCACCGGTCCGCCGTGCGCCGCGGCTTCGTGTCCGGTCACGAGAAGGGCATCGGTGCCGTAGCCCTCGGCGCTCCTGGCGTGCTTCTCGTTGACCACCGTGGCGATTACTTTGCCGCTGTAACCGTGGGCGGCCTTCACGATCCAGTCGCCCTTGCCCATGGAAAAATTGATCACCGGAACGCCCTCGTCGAGCAATGCCTTTGTATTCTCTTTGGCGCCGGGGAAGTAGAGGGTGGCGTTCGCGCCGAAGGGCTTGTCCGTCAGCTCGCGGATCTTGCGCACGGCCTCTTTCGTCTGTTTGGCGTTGTAGACGCCGGTAGCCAGGATGCCGAGGCCGCCGGCGTTCGATACGGCCGCGACCAACTCGGGCGTGCTGATCCAACTCATGCCCGATAGAAGTATGGGATGCTGGACGGTAAGCAGCTCCGTGACACGCGTTTTCATCTTGCCTCCCCCGGCTTCGGCCCGAAGGGCCGGCGCCCCTACAACCTTATGCTCCCCCGTGGCTCTCCTCAAGGATCGTTATCTGAAACACGTGGTTGAGATTTACGAGAAAAAAGCCTTCGCGCGTTTCCATCGGAAGAAAGCCTTGAGCGAGGTTGGCTACGTCGAGCACCCGCTGCTCGCCAGGCTGGGTCAGGGCATAGATGACGCCTTCGAGCGCCCCTCCTTCCCTGAACTCGCAAATTATTCTCGCTTCCGGAGCGCCCGCGCGCTGTTCCATGAAGTGCCATTCGGCGCGCTCTGGCTCCTTTACCTTGAGCCACCGGATCGCTTCCTTGCGCACCAGCTGAAGCCCGTTGCCTTCCCGAAGAACCGGCAGAAATCTCTTGGGCCGGAGCAGCAGGTCCGATACGGTCTCGGCCCCCTGGTGCGATTCAGCGAAGGGCGAGAGAAAGAGGTCGCGTTCCTCCGGCTTGTTCGGCGGGATCCACATCAAGACCTTCGCCCGCTCCTTTGGAATCTTGTAGGTCTCCATGGCGTCCTCCTCTACGCCTCCATTGTGCCACGAACGCGGGTCCCGTGGAAGAACCGCATTGAAGCCTCAAGAACCGATCGGAGGCGGCCTAAGCCCACCAAGCCAAAGAGGCGGCGGATTTCTCCGCCGCCCCCTCTCCGCAAAGGCCCCGCATGGGCCCAGCTCTCTGGTTCTCTCGCTCAGACGCCGACAGTCTTGGCCGGGGCGTCGGGGATTTTCGGGTCTCTCGTCCCCTTGCCGGGCCCGTGCTGCTTGGCGCACGGCTTATGCTGCTTCGCCAGGTGTAGGTAGTCGAGGACGAGCTGCCTCTTCAAGTGCTGAATTGCCTTCGCCGGGTCAACGCCCTTGGGGCACGCCCTCGAACACTCCCCTGCGTAGTGGCAGCGGAAGGCGCCGTGGCCGGTGCCGGAGACTTTCAGCCGATCCTTCTTCGCCCCGTCCCTGGTGTCGGAGCTGTACCGGTGGCCCTGGGTAAGAGGCATCGGCCCCATGTACTCGGCGTCGGTGGCGAGCGTCGGGCAGGCCGCCATGCAGCATCCGCACTTGATGCAGTAGCTGAACTGGAGGTACTCCTCGAGCTGCTCCGGAGTCTGAAAGTACTCGCCCGATGGGTCGTTCTGGTCGGCCTCGTCCTCCCTGATGACGAACGGCTTGTTGGCGATGTGCTTCTTGAACATCGTCATCAGGTCCGGCGCCAAGTCCCTCATAATGTCGAAGTTGGGCAGAGGCGCCACGGTCAGGTCGCCCTTGGCGATGTCGAGTATCTGCGTATTGCACGCGAGGGTCGGCCGCCCGTTCAGGAGCATTCCGCAAGAGCCGCAGACGCCCATCCTGCACGAATAGCGCCAGACAAGCGAACTGTCGAGGTTCTCCTTGATGTAGTGAAGCCCCTCCAGAACCGTCATGCCTTCGCGGACGGGAACCTGAAACGTCTGCACGTACGGCTTCGCGTCCTTCTCGGGCGAGTAACGGCTGACGTGAAAACGCACCTCCTGAACCTTGTCAATGTTCTCCCACATGTCAGCCCCTCCCCGCGTAAAGCGCGTGCGCCGCGAAGACGCCCCACGTCCCGAAGCCGAAAAGCCCGACTCCAACCAAGAGCAGAAGGGCGCTGACGGCCTTCTGCGTTCCGCTCGAAAGGCCGAGCTCGAAAAGAATGACCCT
>DAHXMK010000020.1 GCA_027365515.1 Candidatus Aminicenantota bacterium | reverse complement strand
CGGGTCCGGCTCCGGAGCGGACACGCTCGATTTCATGCTTGCTAGCGACACCGTCGTCATCGCCACGCAAAGCCAGCCGCCGGCGCTGGAGCCTTTCTATCGTTTTGTCCGGGCGCTTCTCCACCGCCTGCTGGCCAACTGCCTCAACAAGAAGCGCTACCAGGCGCTCGAAGCGAACATCAACTGGCTCTCGCCGCTAGACGCGTTCAAGAACCTGGAAGAGTCAACGGAAGCCGACATAGCCGCCTTGCAGGAGGCGGTCCTCGCGAGGAGGTTCGCTTTCGTCCTGACGAGCGTCCAGAGCGACAAGGACGCGCGATTGGGCGGCCAGATAGAGATGCTTCTGCGCAGGTACTTCCTTGCGCCTTTCAAGTTCCTGGGAGGGGTGGAGTGGGACCCGCAGGCGCAAGGCGGCGCTCTGGCCCTGGAGCCGGTTGCCAAGGCCTACCCTATGTGCGGATTCACCATGTCGGTTGAGAAGATCGCGAACATCCTCATGAAGGATGACGCCGATTTGTGGCCCCAACAGGGCCCGATTGAGGCCGCGGCGAACCAGGGCGAGGAGTTGAACGCTTACGCGCTCCTCGATTTGCCGTTCAGCGCTACGGCGAAGGACATTCAGGCCGCCTTCACCAAGAAACTTGAGCCATACCTCGAAGCCTCGCCGCTTACCGTGGGCCTCCTGTCGAAGGAGCAGCGCGAGAGCATCAGGGATGGCTTCGAGCAGGCGTACAAGACGCTGATCACCAGCGGGCTCAGGCAGCGCTACGACGAGGACCTGATCTCAAAGGGGCTCATGTCCCCGGAGGAGCGCGTCCAGGAGTACCGCGAAGCGTCGAGCGAATCGGCGCCGCCCTTCACGGCGAGCGCGGAGGCGCCTTCGCCCGTCGAGGACACGCAAACCCGCGCGGCGAAAACGCTGGAGGCGGTGCTGCAGGAAGTGAAGTACTTCGACGGCGCCGGCCTTCGGAAAATCCGCGAGGCGCAGAAGATCTCCGTCGAGGAGATCGTCTCCGAGACGAACATACGCGCCTGGTACGTCGAGTCCATAGAGGGGGAGCGTTTCGACGCCCTGCCGGCGCTTATATACCTCAAGGGCTTTCTCAGGCAGATCGCCTCCTACCTGCACATTGACCCCGTGAAGGTCCTTAACGACTACCTGGAGCGATACCAGCATTGGGCCGAGCGCAACGAGTAACCTTCGCATGAAGGCGAGCGGCCGCAATATCAGCGGAGAAGCGCGGCGGGTTCTATCGTATGAGCACCTACAAGCCTGAAGATCGCCGGCCCATTGAAACTCTTTCTCAATTGAAGGAGACCTTTGTCCCTTCCTCCCCCAAAGAGGGCAGAGTGGGGGTGGAGTGGGAGCTCCTTCCAATCGGCCCAAACGGCCGCATGGTTCCTTACGCCGGCGCCGAAGGCGTGGAGGCGCTTTTCGGCGCGCTGAGGCGCCAAGGCAACGCGCCTGTCGTGGAGAACGGCCGAGTCATCGCCCTTCGCCTCAAGGGGGGCGGGATGGCCGCTCTCGAGCCGGGCGCGCAGGTTGAAATCGCCTCGCGCCCATCTGGCCGCCTTGGCGAACTCGGCGAGTTCCTTAATAGAACGCTTGAATCGGCGAGGCGAGAAGCGCGGGCCTTGGGCTTCGACCTTTGCCCGTGGGGGCTTGCGCCGAACGACGGCCCGGAAGCGAACGGGGACGTGCCGAAAACCCGTTACGCGATTCTCAAGAAACACCTCGAATCTAGCGGCGACAGGGGCCGGTGGATGATGAAGCTCTCCGCCGCGACCCAGATTTCAATGGACTACATGGACGAAGAGCACCTGCGCCGCATGGTGGACGGCTGTCTCAAGCTTGCCCCTTACTTGGTCGCGGCTACGGCCAACGCGCCGGCCGCGATGGGAAGGCGAAGCCGCTGGATGAGCTTGAGGCCCGCCATCTGGAGAAGGACCGACCCTAGAAGGTGCGGCCTGCCGCGCCACCTTTTCTCGGAGAAGCTCGGCTACGGTTCCGTCTTCAAATACGCCATCGAGCGCCCGCCCCTCTTCTTCGTCCGCGAAGAGCGATGGGTGAGGGCGGATGGAAGGAGCTTCAAAGAGATTCTCAAGCGGCCCGGAAGAATAGGCCCCCTGACCATGGACGACTGGATGCTCCACCTGAGCGCCCTATTTCCGGACATAAGAATTCGAGGCTACATGGAAGTCCGCTTCCTCGACTCCCTGCCGCTGCCTCTCGTGATTTCCTCCACCGCCCTGTTGAAAGGGCTTTTGGGCGGGGCCGGGAATTTCGAATGGGCGAAGCGCCTCCCCAAACCCGAAAAGGGGCGCGCGAGCCGCGAACTGCTTAACGCCGCGAGGTCGGGCGCCAAATGGCTTCCGGAAGCGGGGCCGGCCCCTAAGAGCGCATGGCCGATCTTCTTCGGCGCGGCAAAGGAGGGGCTCGAATCCTTCGGGGAAAGCGCCTCGGCGCTGGCTTCGCTCGAAAGGCTCGCAGCCAGCGGCCGCTGCCCGGCGGAGGAGTGGCGCAGGGAGCGCTTCGGCTGGGCAGGTCCGCGAACGTAAGCCTTGTGATACCGAGCCTCGTTCAACCCGCATCTTATTGCCTCTTACCGCGCACTCGCTTTTGGGGCAAATGGCCCAAGAACGCCAAGAAGGGCAAAAGGGTGGAAATACCCTTCGGTTTGGAGTACATTTGTCCCCTTGGAGAATGGGCGGTTCGGTGGCAGGATGTCGTTGAGAATTTAAGGGGGAGGCGATGACAGCGTTTACCTTCTCGGTATTGTACCTGGCTCTTCTCTTCTTCGCGGCCGGGTGCGTCGTGCGTGCAGTGATGTACGCGAAGCAGCCTTTGCACTTGAGGTGGGAGATCTATCCGGTCCCTCACGAGGAACCCAGCCGCGTGAAGCACGGCGGCTCCTACTTCGAGGAGCTCAACTGGTGGAAAGGCTCCCACAAGTCGTACATGGCCGGAGAGCTGAAGGTCATGGTTCCGGAGATGTTGTTCTTGAAGGCGCTCTTCGAGTTCAACCGGCCCATGTGGCTCCGCTCTTTCCCGTTCCACTTTGGCCTCTACCTGATGATCGGGACGTGCGGGCTGTTGGTGGCCGCGGCGCTTCTCGGCATCTGGGCCCCGGCGCTGATGGCTGGCGGGCTCGGCGTCGCGCTTCACGCCCTTTACATGGCGGCGGGAATCGCCGGGACCGCGATGGCGCTGATCGGCGCGCTGCTGCTGCTTGTTGCGAGGCTCACCGACGATAAGCTCAAGACCTATACGGTGGCCGGGGACATTTTCAATCTCGTCTTCTTCATCGCGGCTTTCGGCGTTCTGGCGGCGGGCTATCTGACCCGCGGCGAGGGCGCCCCGGGGCCTGCGGCTATAGTGGCGGGCCTTTTGAAGTTTCAGACCAACATGGAGATGCCGCCGCTGATGGCCGCCGGGCTGGTCCTCTGCGGGCTCCTGGCCGCCTACATACCGTGCACCCACATGTCCCATTTCGTCGGGAAATATTTCACCTACCACTCCGTAAGATGGAACGACGCGGTGAACATGCCAGGAAGCTCCATCGAAAAGAAGCTCATGGAATACCTGACCTACAAGCCGACGTGGTCGTCTCCTCACGTGACCGCCGACGGCAAGCGAAGCTGGGCTGAAGTGGCGACCACCAACCCCTGGCAGGGAGAGAAGAAATGAGCGACCGCGCCAAGCTTAACGACATGTCGAGGCCGGACAGGCGGCCGCTGACCCACCTGAAAAACGAAGAACTGATGCCGCTTCCGGTTCCGCTTGATTCGCCGGAGAAGGACCACGCCTGGAGCATCCTGTCGGAGAAAGTAGTCTCCTCCGTCGAGTGCGGGCTTGACGACACCTGCGCCTTGAACATCCCTCAGCCCAAGACCAAGGAAGAAGAGGAGGCGCTCGTCAAGAAGTTCCTCTCCGGGCTCGACAAGCTCTTCCAGAAGGAGAACAACTGGACCTTCCTCCAGCCGCTTATTCTCACGATGGAGCACTGCGCCAAGTGCCAGACCTGCTCGGAGGCGTGCCACATCTACGAGGCGAGCGGCAACAACGAGCTTTACCGGCCGACCTTCAGGTCCGAGATCGTCCGCCGCCTCTACTTCAAGCACGTCAAGCACGGCGGGCTCCTCTCCGCTTTCGAGCACGGCGACGTCAAGGTCAACTGGCCTTTGGTGGCGCGCCTCGCGGAGCTCGCCTACCGCTGCAACCTTTGCCGCCGCTGCGCGCAGACCTGCCCCATCGGCTGCGACAACGGCCTTGTCGCCCACGAGCTGAGGAAGCTGTTCAGCCAGGAGATGGGGATAAGCTCCAAGGAATGCCACGACAACGGCTCCGTCCTCCAGTTGAAGGTCGGCTCCTCCACCGGCATGAGCAGCCTCGTCGTCAAGGACAACATCGAGTTCATTGACGAGGACATGACCGAGAAGACGGGCGTCAAGGTCGAGACGCCCTGGGACGTCGAGGGGGCCGACGTGCTCCTGATCCACAACGCCGGAGAGATCATGGCGTGGCCGGAGAACCCCGGCGCCTTCGCCGTGATTCTCAACGCCGCTGGCATCAAGTGGACGCTCTCCTCTGAGTTGGCCGGCTACGATTCAATCAACTACGGCCTCTGGTACGACGACGCGCAGTTCGCCCGCGTCGCCATAAAGCACGCCGAGGCGGCCAAGAAACTGAAGGTGAAGAAGATCGTCCTGGGCGAATGCGGCCACGCCCACAAGGCGCTCTCGGTCATCGCCGACAGGGTGCTGACCGGCGAGCTCAACATACCGCGCGAGTCTTCAATGACGCTGCTTCGGGACATAGTGATGAACGGCCGGATCAAGCTCGACCCGAGCCGCAACGATTTCCCGGTCACGCTTCACGACCCGTGCAACATGGTCAGGCTCATGGGCGTCGTCGAGCCCCAGCGCGAGGTGGTGCGCAAGATCTGCCCCAAGTTCCGAGAGATGGAGCCGCACGGCGTTGACAACTACTGCTGCGGCGGCGGCTCCGGCTTCGCCATCATGAGCGGCAACAACTTCCAGGACTGGCGCTTCCACGTCTCCGGCCGCAAGAAGATGGAGCAGGTGCTGAACGCCTTCGCCGACTGCCTCGATCCTTCAATCAACAAGTACATCTGCGCGCCGTGCAGCAACTGCAAGGGGCAGTTCAGGGACATGCTCGCTTACTACGAGATGTGGGAGAAGCATCATATACTGTACGGCGGACTGGTCGAGCTGATCGTCAACGCCATGGTGGACGTGAAGCCCGGGTTCATAGAGTGGGACTGGCACTGACGGCGGCCGCCGTTTCTCGCGGCCAGCGGTTCGAGAAGGGGGAGCTAAATGGCTAAGAAAATCCTTGTCGTGGACGACGAGCCGGATGTCGTCACGTATCTTTCCACCGTCCTGAAGGACGCCGGTTACGAAACCATCGAGGCTTCAAACGGCGAGGCGGCCATGGCTGCGGTCCTTTCCAGCCATCCGGACCTTATCACGCTCGACATCACCATGCCGGAGATGACAGGCGTCAAGACATACCGCAAGCTCAAGGAAGACGCCAAGCTCAAGAGTATCCCGGTCGTCATAGTCACCGGCGTCGCCCACGAGTTCAAGAAATTCATCTCCACCCGCGATCAGGTCCCGCCGCCCGAAGGGTACTTGGAAAAGCCGGTCGAGCCCGCCGACCTGATCGCGGCGGTCAAGAAGCTGCTTGGCCCCTGAGTTATTTACCGCGAGGCGGCGATGGCCGCTGGCTGTCGGAAAGCTTGACTGGGACCGTGCGGCTCAGCAGCTTGCCAGGGGAAGCCTTACGGTGAATTTCGTTCCGCGCCCGGGTTGGGAATTCACGTCCAAAGTGCCGCCGTGTTTCTGAATGACTTTGTGGGCGATGTATAGCCCGAGGCCGGTCCCCTCAAGCCCCTTCGACGAAAAGAAGAGCGTGAAGAGCTTGTCAACGGTCTCCCTGTCCATGCCGATGCCGTCGTCCTCGACTTCCGCGATGGCGAAGCCGTCCCTGGCGCACAGGGAGAACCTGACCGAATGGTCCTTCTTCATCTTGTCAATGCGGCAGGCGTCAATGGCGTTTTCGAGCAGGTTGACGAAAGTCGCCCTGAGCGACTTCGGTTCTCCCTTGCAAAGGCCGGCGTCGCTTAGCGACAAGGCCATGGCGACTCCGTGGCTGGCCGCGCGCGGCCTCGCGATGTTTTCGGCCGCCTTGGCCACGTCTAAAAGCGAAACAGGCTCCCATTCCGGCTCGCGCTCCTTGGCCGCGTAAAGAAGGTCCATGACGACGGCCCGGATCTGCTCCACGTTCCGCCGAACCATCTTCCATCCCTCTTCGACCCGCTCGCCGTTCCCTTTTTCGACTCCCGTGTCGAGCAGGTACATTCCGCCGTCCAACCCGGTCAAGAGGCCCTTGACGCCGTGCGACACCGAGCCGACCAGCAGGCCGAGGTCGGTGAGCTGGCCTTGAAGGTGGCGAATCTCGGTAATGTTCGTTGACATTTCAATCACGTGCTCGATCTCGCCGTTCGCGTCCCTGATCGGCGCCGTCGAGACGAGCGTGTTGACGGCCCGCCCGTCTCTAGCGATCACGAGCTCCTCGCTCTCGTGGGCCAGGCCGTCGGTGAAGGTGCGGGCCACGGGGCAGTTGAGGCACGGCTCGCCCCTGTGCTTGTACACTTCGTAACAGTAGGCCCCGGCGTAGTCGCCGAAGTCCTCTCGGAATTTTCTGTTGCACTGGACTATGCGGAGGTCGCGGTCCTGGACCGAGATGTAGCAGGGCACTTCCTCGAAAAGCAGCTTGAACCGTTCCCTGCTCCGGCGGAGCTTGCTTTCGAGCCTCTTGACGGGCGTGATGTCGGCCGAGACTTCAACGACCGCCTCGACCGATCCCTCGGCCGAAAGCACGGGCGAAGTGTAGACGAGTATCGGCATCGGGCTTCCGTCGGGCAACGTGACCACCTGGCTGCTCGAATGGGGCTTCCCATCCTGAAAGGTGGCGATCATGGGGCAATCCGAGCAGGGCTTGTCGAGCCGCTTGTAAACTTGAAAGCATGACCGGCCTACGGCTTCCCCGAAGACGCTCGCGAAATTCTCGTTGGCGGCCAGAATCAGCCCCTCCCGGTTCTGGACGGTCATGAAACAGGGCGCGGAGCGAAAGAACTCCTTGAGCGACGACGGAACTCTGGGGGCCGGCGGATCACCGCTCATTGGCTCCTCCGTCCAGGGCTCTCTCGATGGCCTTTCTGAGCGCCGCGAGGTCAAACGGCTTTTCGATTCTCGCCACCG
>DAHXMK010000011.1 GCA_027365515.1 Candidatus Aminicenantota bacterium | reverse complement strand
GCTTGGTCCACAAGAAGACCGGCTGCCACGGCTTCTGCCAGGAGGGGCCTTTAGTCGTCATCCACCCGCAGGGCATTCTGTACAGAAGGGTCAAGCCAGAGAACGTCGCCGAGATACTGGAAAAGACGGTCGAGAAGGGCGAGGTCGTTTCAAAGCTCCTCTATAAAAATCCGGCCGACAACCAGCGCGTCGAGAAGTACGAGGAGATCCCCTTCTACAAGCACCAGAACCGCGTCGCGATGAGAAACATCGGCCGCGTTGACCCGACCGACATCGAGGACAGCCTCGCCCACGGCGCCTACCAGGGCCTGGCCAGGGCGCTCTTTGATATGACGCCGGAGCAGGCGATAGCCGAGGTCGAGGCCTCCGGCCTGAGGGGCCGAGGCGGCGCGGGTTTCGTGACCGCGCGCAAGTGGAAAGCCGCGAGAAAGGCAAAGGGCGAAAGAAAGTTCATCCTCTGCAACGGTGACGAGGGCGACCCCGGCGCTTTCAAGGACCGCTCCATCATGGAGGGCGACCCCCACAGCGTCATCGAGGGAATCGTCATCGGGGCTTACGCCGCCGGGGCGAAAGAGGGTTACATCTACGTGAGGGACGAGTATCCACTCGCCGTCGTGAACTTGACGATCGCCCTCGACCAGGCCCGCCAGTACGGCTTCTTGGGAAAGAACATCCTCGGCACCGGCATGGACTTCGACATCAGGATATCGAGGGGCGGCGGCGCCTTCGTCTGCGGCGAGTCCTCGGCGCTAATGCGCTCCCTCGAGGGAAAGACGGGCGAGCCGAGGCAGAAGTACGTCCACGCGACCGACAGGGGGCTCTTCGATTCGCCGACCGTCCTCAACAACGTCGAGACGTGGGCCGACGTCGGGGCGATCCT
The DNA here is from genome assembly GCA_027365515.1 of Candidatus Aminicenantota bacterium. Classification (GTDB taxonomy): domain Bacteria; phylum Acidobacteriota; class UBA4820; order UBA4820; family DSQY01; genus JAEMPZ01. The sequence goes on along the minus strand of DAHXMK010000011.1, from coordinate 1,906 downwards.
GGCCCACGGCGGAGCGTGGTTCGCCGCGATGGGCACCGAGAAGTCGAAGGGGACGAAGGCCTTCTCGCTCGTCGGCAAGGTCAAGAACACCGGCCTCATCGAGCTTCCCATGGGAACGACCCTGAGGCACATCATCTACGACATCGGCGGCGGCATCCTGAAGGATAGGCCCTTCAAAGCCGTCCAGACCGGAGGCCCGTCGGGCGGATGCGTTCCCGAAGCCCTCCTCGACCTGCCAGTTGACTACGAAAAGCTGACGGAGGCCGGCTCGATGATGGGCTCCGGCGGCATGATCGTGATGGACGACCGCACCTGCATGGTCGAGGTGGCGAGGTACTTCCTCGCCTTCCTCAACGAGGAGTCCTGCGGCAAGTGCACGCCGTGCCGCGAGGGGCTCAGGCAGATGCTCGCCATCTTCGAGAAGCTCGTCGCAGGTAAGGGCAAGCCCGGGGACATCGAGAAAATCGAGCGGCTGGCCAATGGAATGCAGCTCGGCAGCCTCTGCGAGCTGGGGAAGTCGGCGCCCAATCCGGTCCTCTCGACGCTCAGGTATTTCAGGGACGAGTACGTCGCCCACATCGAAGGGAAGGCCTGTCCCGCCGGCGTCTGCCGCGAGCTGACCGCGTTCGAGATACTGGAAGAGCCGTGCAACGGCTGTCACGCCTGCTTCAGGGCCTGCCCGGCCGAGGCGATCACCGGCGAGTCGAAGAAGCTTCACGTCATCAGCCACGAGAAGTGCATCTCCTGCGGGGCCTGCTACGACGTCTGCCCGACGGATGCCATCAGGTTCTTCCCGAAGGCGGAACTGAAACGGGAGGTGGTCTAATGGTTTCGCTCACGATAAACGGAAAGAGCGTCCGGGCGAGGGAGGGCGCGTACCTTCTTGAGACGATCCGCTCCGCCGGCTTCGACGTGCCGGCGCTCTGCAACCACGAAGCGCTCGAGCCCTGGGGCGGCTGCCGCCTCTGCCTTGTTGACGTCACGAGGGCGGAGTGGAACGGCTGGAAGAAGATGGTCGTCTCCTGCATGTTCCCCGTCGAGGATGGGCTCATCGTCGAGACGCACACTCAGCGGGTTGAAGAGACGCGCCGCGTCGTCTTGGACCTGCTGCTCGCGCGCTGTCCCGACGCGCCGCTCATTCAGAAGATGGCCGCCGAGCACGGCATAGAGAGGACGAGCTACGAGAGGAACCCGGAGCCGACCGACTGCATCCTGTGCGGCCTGTGCACCAGGGTCTGCGACCACATCGGAGTCAGCGCCATCTCGTCGGTCAACAGGGGCTCCGGCCGCGAGATCGCCCCGCCATTCAACGAGGCCCCGCCCGACTGCATCGGCTGCCTGGCCTGCGCCGAAGTCTGCCCGACCAATTGCATCCCATACAAGACCTCCGACTACAAGAGAAGCATCTGGGGGAAAGAGTTCGAGATGCTCAGGTGCAAGGTTTGCGGCAAGGCCCACATAACCGTCATGCAGGCCGGCTACTACGCCGGAAAGAACGGCGTGCCCGGGTCCTACTTCGAGACATGCGACGCCTGCAAACGCAAAGTCATGGCGGAGCAATTCGCCAAACTGTCATCGGGAGCGCGCGGATGAAAATGATATACAAGGTCACCGTCGAGCGGTGCATAGCCTGCGGAAAGTGCGAGCTGGCGTGCGCTTTCGCGAACGGCTCCGAGGGAAAGCCCTCGAAGACCCGCATCAATATCTTCAAGCGCGGGCCGGAGCTTGGTACGCCCGTCGTCTGCTTCCAGTGCGACGACGCCGCGTGCGCCGCGGCGTGCCCCGCGCAGGCGCTCGTCCGAAACGAGGAGACCGGCGCGATAGAGATGGACCGCGGCCGATGCATCCTCTGCCGCCTCTGCGTCGCGGCGTGCCCATTCGGGAATATGCTCTGGGACGAGGCCTA
>DAHXMK010000003.1 GCA_027365515.1 Candidatus Aminicenantota bacterium | reverse complement strand
CAGCAGCTCGCATAATTATCAGGCTGGAGCTCGAACACTTCATCCGCGTCGTTCGCGGGGACGAAGAACCGATCGTCGGCGGGGAGCAGGCGCGCGACGCCGTCGCCGTGGCGCGCAAGGTCCTAACTTGCATGGAGAAATAGCGGAAGCATGAAGGCGGAATTGGAAAGCGAGGTTTTGAGTTCTGAGTTTTGAGTTGAAAAATAACCGCACCTTAACTCATAACTCTTAACTCACAACTCTCAACCTTCATCGCTACGGGCACGTCCCAGTGCTGTTGACTATTCGCGCTCCGGCGGTTGCGTTGCCCGCGGAGCCCTCGCCGGCCCCGTTGTAAGCGTCCACGAGGAACCAGAAGAAGCTTCCGGAAGAGGGAACGTCGGTTGAGGTATTCAGCGCGTAACTCAGCGAACTCCCGTCGTACCTCGTGCAGGAATCGGCCGAAGCGCTCAGCAGATTCGGCAGGTCCGCTGGAACGCCCTTGTACAGCCTGTAGCCGCTCACTGTTCCGGCCACCGCCTGCCAGCCGATCGTCACCTTGTCCGAGGACCAGGTTATTCCCGTAGCCGCGCCGCCCGTGCCGGGCGAGGTTTCCGAAGGAACCGGGCAGATCGCGTCCGTTCCCGATGTCGCCGTTGACCAACCGCTCGACCCGCAGCTGTTCTTCGATCGCACCTGATAATTATGCGAGCTGCTGTTTCCCGGGCTGTAGGTGTAAGGGCTGGTGACTCCCGTCACGACCGTCGTCGAGTCAACCCGAAGGTCGTAACCCGTGGCGAAGGTCACGCCGCTCCAGCTGATGCTGACGCCGCTCAGCGCGCATGGATCAACATCGGCGACCGCCGGCGCCGCGGGCGCGGCTGGCACCGCGAGCCGCGTTGCAGCCATGCAGTTGCTGTTCAGGGACTCGTTCGTCCCATATGCGTCACACGCGCCCCGCACAACGTACGTCCGCGTCGCCCCCGCCGCTATCGTCGTATCGGAGTAGGAGGTCGCGGTGATCGGTCCGGCGATCTTCGTCAGTGTCCCTACTGGGCACGCCGTATTGGGGGAGCGGTAGACGTTGCAGGATGTCGTGCATCCGCTGCCCGCCGTCCACGACAGAGTGACCCCGTTGCAGTCGCCTGTGGCGCTGGTTATAGTTGGCGCGCCTGGCACGGTGCAGGAGATGGCGAGAGAATGATAGCCGCCGGCAGCGATGTGAGTCATTCCGTTAATGGTGGAAACCAAGACGGGCACGTCACTGTCCGTGTTGCCACCGTTGCCAAGTTCGCCATATCCGTTGTAGCCCCAGGCTTTGACGGAGCCAGTATTCGTTATGGCAAGGGAATGCCAGCCGCCTGCGGCGATCGCCTCGATTCCGGTCAGGCCGGAAACCTGGACGGGAATGTTGCTATCACTGGATGCGCCGCTGTATCCGTCGCCGAGTTGGCCATAGTAGTTCCATCCCCACGCCCAGACGGTCCCGTCACTTCTTAGCGCCAGCGAATGGGAGCCTTCGCCTACATTGCCCGTGCCGCCAGCGGCGATCGCGATAATACCTGTCAAATAGGTGCCTGAAGTGGGTCCCACCACTTGAACTGGCACGTTGCTATCGTAACCTTCACCCGTAAGCCCATCGCCAAGCTGCCCATAGTTGTTCCTGCCCCACGCCCAGACGGTCCCATTGCTCTTCAGTGCAAGCGAATGATAGAAACCGGCGGCTATGGCTGTCACCCCGGTGAGATTTGACACTTGAACTGGAGTGCTGTCGCTGATGTCGTTCGCGCCGTTACCAACCTGGCCGTAACTGCCGTTGCCCCATCCCCACACGGTACCGTTGCTCTTCATGGCCAGAGAGTGGTAGCCTCCGCACGCAATAGCGGTCACTCCCGAAAGCGATGAGACGCTTACCGGTGAATCCCTCTGGGTGGTGCTGGCGTCTCCGAGCTGGCCGTAGTTGTTGAATCCCCAAGCCTTCACCGTACCGCCGCCCGCCAGTGCCATAGAGTGATATCCTCCCGCCGCGACCTCTATCATGCCAGACAGACCGCTTATCTTAACGGGAATCTTGCTGTTGTATACCTCACCGTCGTGTCCGTTTCCAAGCTGGCCGTAAAGATCCCAGCCCCACGTCCAGACGCTTCCGTCACTCTCTAGCGCGATAGAATGCTCATATCCGTTGGATATGCCGACGGCCGTGGCTAAAGCCGAGTTGATCTGGACCGGAACATTGCTATTGGCGGTGGAATTATTCCCGAGTTGCCCTTTTATATTGTAGCCCCATGCCCATCGTTGCGCGAAGACGCTGAGTGGCAATGCAAGAAAGGCGGCCAGCAGAAAGGCGGATATCAGCACCGTGAACAGCCGCTGTTTCTGAAAATTGTCCCGAAGGCCAACGTTACCACGCATGCGACTCCTCCTTACGCCGGGCTCATATTCTCGCTTCGCGCTCCCTGGCCGCCAATGCCATCCTCCGCCACCCTGATCCTCTTCTGCCCATTTATATTATCGCGCCGTTTCCAGTTTCGCTTCAACCTTGCTATTCAAGCGGCGCATTTTTGGAGTAGACTTCACCCTGAACCACGCGGAAGAGGAGGATTGCCATGTTCGAGACGGCCGAAGTTGGGAACCGGGTTGACAAGGTGGCCTACAAGCGCGAGGAGGCGAAGCTCCGCGAGAAGCTCCTGGAAGCGCAGAAAGGGCTCGCGGCATCTCCCCTCGCCGTCGTGATTCTGGTCGGCGGCGTCGAGGGGGCCGGAAAGACGCACACCGTCAACCAGTTGCTCGAATGGCTCGACGCGCGCGGCATAGAGACCCACGCGATGGGCGAGCCGAGCGACGAGGAGCGGGACAGGCCGCCGATGTGGCGCTTCTGGCGGCTCCTGCCGCCGACGGGACGCATCGGCATCTTTCTCGGCTCATGGTACACCGACCCAATCGTCTCAAGAGCCTTCAAGAAAAGTTCCCAGGCCGGCTTCGACCAGTCCCTCGACCGCATCGTGGATTTCGAGGAGATGCTGGGCCACGAGAACGTCCTGGTCGTCAAGTTCTGGCTGCACCTCGGCAAGGATCTGATGAAGAAGCGCTTCAAGAAGCTGGAGGAGGACCCTCTGACTTCGTGGCGCGTGACGAAGCAGGACTGGAAGTATTTTCGCAAATACGACAAGTTCCGCGAGGTGGCGGAAAGGGCGCTGAGGCGCACGAGCACCGGCGGCGCGCCTTGGCACATCGTCGAGGCGACCGATTGGCGCTACCGCAACTTGACGGTTGGGAAGGCTCTTGTTGATTCGATCACGAAAAAGCTCGGCGACGTGGCGAAGGCGCCGAAGCCGGAGCGTCTCCCCGACAGGCCGAAGCCGCCGAAGGTGAACCTTCTCAGGAACCTTGATTACTCGATGAAGATACCGGAAGAGAAGTACGGCAGGCGGCTTGAGAAGCTTGAGGGGGAGATGAACCGCCTGACGAGGCGGCTCTACGAGAAGAAGCGCTCGATGACCATCGTCTTCGAGGGGTCTGACGCGGCCGGCAAGGGCGGCGCCATCAAGCGGCTCAGGATGGGGATGGACGTGAGAGACACGCGCGTCATCGCGATAGCCGCGCCGACCGAGGAGGAGCGCGCCCACCCTTACCTGTGGCGCTTCTGGGGCCACCTGCCGAGGCTGGGCAAGATCACGATTTACGACCGCTCCTGGTACGGCCGTGTCCTCGTGGAGCGCATCGAAGGATTCTGCGCGAAAGATGATTGGCAGCGCGCCTACGCAGAGATCAACGCCTTCGAGGAGCAGTTGACCGGCTTCGGCACCATCCTCGTCAAGTTCTGGCTCGCGATAACTCCGCAGGAGCAGCTCAGGCGCTTCAAGGAGCGCGAGGAGACGCCCTACAAGCAGTACAAGATCACCGACGAGGACTGGCGCAACCGCGCCAAGTGGGATGCTTACGAGGCCGCGGCCGTCGAGATGTTCGAGAAGACTAGCACGCCGGGCGCCCCGTGGACCCTCGTCGAGGCGGTGGACAAGAACTTCGCCAGACTGAAGGTTGTCGAGACGGTGGTAAAGAGGCTCACAAGAGAGCTTGAGTGAGGCCGGCCTCGTCTGCCTTCGCAAGAGGCGGTTCCAGCCTTCGTTGGAATCTGCTTTGAGAATGGGCGAGAGGCGGCGGCGCTCCCAAGAGGGAAGCCGGTCGCGCAACACGCCCGCGTGGCATGTTATAATCCTCGCCTGCGGCGGCCTTTTACGCCCAGGGGAGCAAAGCGCGATGGCTATCGGCGGACAGCAACTTTCCGAGTTGAAGAAAATACTCGGCCACTACGTGAAGAATAACAAGCGCGAGGGGTTGAACGCGGTGCGCGACCTGCTTGGGCAGCTAAAAAAATCTGGCGCGATCAAGGAGATGGGGTGCGAGGAAAAATGCGCCACCTGCGCGTGGGGGAAGCCAGGCGCGCCATCGTGGGACGGCCAGTGCCTTCTCTGGGACCTTTGGGAATCTCTCGAAGACCTCGAGCCCAACGCCATGCCGAGCAAAGATATCCGGCGCAAGGCCGCCGCTTTGTCCAAGGCTCTCGAATCGGCGCCGGCGCCGGAAGCGCGGCGCAAATAATTACAGCGCCCAAGATTTTTTCCGCCTAACGGCATATCACGATTGTTCTTTATCTCCAAGATGAGCTTCCGGTAGCCACTCACAACCCCGCCTCTGGATAAGTTCAGATACATGTGAGACGGATGGGATAAGATTAGGGGGAAGCTGCGGAGCGAAAGGAGGCTTCCCCCGGTGCAGTGGAAATGTTGGCCAAAGGAGTTGTATGGCGTCGCGCGTTTTGATGCCAGGGAACTG
>DAHXMK010000413.1 GCA_027365515.1 Candidatus Aminicenantota bacterium | reverse complement strand
GAGTATCTGGATTTCAGTGGCGATTGACCGCTCCGGCTCAAGCGGAACCGGCGCCGGGGCCTCCTCCGGCTCGATCTCGACCACCGGCTCCCTCGCCTCCGCCGCCGGCTGTCTGATTGGACGGACCGCTTCAGCCTCTTGAGGAAGGGCCTCCGGCGGAGTTATCAGCGGCGCCGGCTCGGGTGTAAGGTCGGCGGCCTCGAGGCGCTCCACTTCGGGCTCCTCCTCGGGCATCGGCTGTTCGGCCTCTTCCGCTGCCGGAGCAGCCTCTTCGCGGACCGGCTCCGGCTGCACGGCGGCTTCATCCTCCCGCTTCGCAACCGGGGCGGGCGCGACCGGCCCCATCGCCGGCGTCATCTGCTTTCTCGCCCCCTTTAGCACCGCGTCCTGCTCGTGGAGCCTGCGGACCACCAGCTCGATTATCTTCTTCAGCGTCTCGTTTACGCCCTTGCCCACCGTGGCGACGGAAAGGAAGTGCGGGACGCCGCGCCAGTTAAGGCGCGACTCCAACTGGTCCAGCGGGGCCAGCTCGTTAAGGTCCTGCTTGTTGTACTGGAAAACTATGGGGATTGCCTCCGGGTCGAGGTTGTTCAGTTCGAGGTTTTTCTTCAGGTTGTTTACGCTCTCGAGGTTCGCCTCCATCATTCTCGGCTGCGAGTCCGCGACGAAGACCAATCCGTCGCTCCCCCTTAGGACGATCCTTCTCGTCGCGTCATAAAAGACCTGGCCGGGAACGGTGTATAACTGGACGCGAAGCCGCATCCCGCGTATTGTCCCCAGGTCCATCGGAAGAAAATCGAAGAAGAGCGTGCGGTCGGTTTCGGTGGCGACCGTCAGCAGCTTGCCCCGTTTTTCCGGCATCGCCTTCTGGTATATGTATTCGAGGTTCGTCGTCTTGCCGCATAGGCCTGGCCCGTAATAGACAATCTTGACGGTTACTTCTTTCGTGGAACGGTTTATCATTACCATCGCCTGCTCCTATTGGTCCCGCTCCTCAGCATCATACGCCGTTTCCTTCCGCAAACCAAGCGCCTGGAGCCTTCTGTAGAGGTGGCGCCTCTCTATGCCAAGCTCCTCGGCCGTTCTGGAGACGTTGCCCAGGTTGCGTTCGAGCGAGCGGCGGATAAACTCGCGCTCGAACGCCTCGCGCGCCTCCTTTATGGGCCCTTCCCACGCCATGGCCGCGCCGGGCTGCTGAACGCCGGCCGCGTGGACGGCCGTTCCCGGGGCGATGTCGCGCGGCCCCAGCTCGGCGCCGGGGGCCATTATGACGGCGCGCTCCATCAGGTTCTTCAGTTCCCGCACGTTTCCAGGCCACGAGTAAGCCGCGAGCGCCTCCCGCGCCTCGGCGCCCAGCCGCTTCGCCGGCTTTCCGTACCTGGCGGCGAAGTTCTTGAGGTAATGTTCCGCGATTAAAGGCACGTCCTCGCCCCGCTCGCGAAGCGGCGGGACCCTCAGAGGCACGACGTTGAGGCGGTAGTAAAGGTCTTCCCTGAAACGGCCAGCGGTTATTTCGGCCGGCAGGTCCTTGTTCGTCGCCGCGATGACCCGGACGTTGACCTTGACCGAGCCCGTCCCTCCGACCGGCTCGATGGTCTGTTCCTGGAGCGCCCTGAGGACTTTGGCCTGCGTCGCCAGGCTCATGTCCCCGACCTCGTCCAGAAATAGCGTGCCGCCGCTCGCCAGAAGGAATTTGCCCTTCTTGTTCTCGAAAGCGCCGGTGAACGAGCCCTTCCTGTGGCCGAAAAGCTCGCTCTCTATCAATTCCTGCGGGATTGCCGCGCAGTTCACCTCGACGAAAGCCTCGGCTGACCTGAGGCTGTTCGCGTGGATGAGCCTCGCGATAAGCTCCTTGCCGGTTCCGTTCTCGCCGAAAATGAGAACGCGGCCGTCGGTGGGCGCGGCCTTTAGCGCCTGCTCCGTCAACGCGCGGATGGCCGCGCTCGTGCCGACAATCTCGGTCTCCGGGCCTAGCTGCTCCCTCAATA
>DAHXMK010000387.1 GCA_027365515.1 Candidatus Aminicenantota bacterium | reverse complement strand
GTTCATGATGTTGGAAACGCCAATGCCGCCTACGATCAGGGTCAGCGAGCCGACCACGCCGAGAAACAGCTGGAAGCCGAGCATGAAGGCATCGAAGAAGGCGAACATCTCGGTCGTGTCCCAAACCTGAAGCGCCTCTTTGTCGGAAGGGTCGAACCTTAGGCGCTTGGCCAGAATGCGCCTGACCTCTTCCGTCGCTTCCTTGTTGCCCGCCGCCGTCGCCGCCTTGTAGATGAAGTCGTCAACATATTTGATCCCAGTAAGCGCCCTGAAGGTCGTCGCCGGAACCCACATCAGGTCCTTGTCGCGTCCCTTGTAGCTCGAATCCTGCTCTTTCGGAGTAAGCACGCCCACCACGGTGAAAGGGGAGCCGAGGACCATGAGCGTTTTGCCGACGGGGTTCGGCTCGCCGAAGATGTCCTTGGCAAGCTGGTCGCCCAGGAAGACGACCCGCCTTCTCTCGTTCATGTCAATCGGGTTGAAGAAGCGGCCGCCCTGCTGAGGTATGAGGTTGCGCATGTCGCCGAAAACGGGATAGACGCCGGAGACGTCGGCCATCATCGTCTTGTCGCCGTAGTGGATCTTGAGGTTGTCCGAGAACTCTCCCGAAAGCATTTCAAGGGTGGTCGCCGTCTTGGAGAGCGCCTGGATGTCCTCCTCCGTCAACTCTATCCTGCGCCCCTTTCCAAGCCCCTCGAAGGGGATGGAGGTTCGCGACGGCCAGGCGATGACGATCCTGTCGCCGAGCCCGGCCGCGGTCTTGACGAGCTGCTTGTGAAGGCCGCCGCCGAAAGCGAGAAGCAGCGTAACCGCCGTCGTCCCCCAGACTATGCCGAAGGCCGTCAGGAAGGTGCGCAGCTTCTGCGCCTTCATGTCCCTAGCGAGTTGTGCCAGCGCGTTGGCAAGGCTGTGCATGGCGCCCTCACCCCTCGGGCGAAGCTACTTGATCTCCTTCGGAGGGCGCTCGATCACCTTGTCGCCCGCCTTGAGGCCCGAAGCGATTTCGACGTTGAGGCCGTCCGAAAGCCCCAGCTTCACGTCAACCGTCCTGGGCTCTTCCTTCGGAGATGAATCGGGAACCTCGACGGTCGTCTTCTTGCCGCCATCGGAGAAGGTGACGAGCCGCTCCGGGATCACCGGAATGTCCTTCTTCTCCCGTATTATCACGTCGGCGTTCGCCGAGTAACCGGCGCGAAGAGTGACCTTCTGTCCCGGGTCGAGCGCGATCTCCACGTCGAAGAGCGTCGCCCCCTCCTTCTTCTGCGCTTGAGGGGCGATGCGCGTGACCTTTCCGGTGACCACGTCCGAAGGCAGCGCGCCGACCTTAATCCGCGCGGGCAGGCCGACGGCCATCTTGCCCACGTCTATCTCGTCAACGGTCCCCTTGAAGATCAGGTCGCTCATCTCCGCCACTGTGGCAAGCTCGGTGCCCGGCTGGAAGGAGGTGAGAGGGACGACGGGATCGCCGGGATTGACGGCGCGGCTGAGCACGGTGCCGTCCGCCGGGGAGCGGATGATTGATTCAAAGCCGGCGCCCCTTCCCGCGACGCGGCCCTCGATCGCCAGCTCGCGGTTGTCCTCGGCCTGGCCGAGCGCCACGCGGGCGAGCTCGTAGGCCTCCTTCTTCTGATCCAGGTCGTCCTTAGAGACGACGCCGTCCTTGGAAAGGGGCGCAGGATAGAGTTGACGGAGGAGGACATCCAGGCGCGCTCCAAGACGGCGACCACCCTTGAAATGCTTTCGGGAGAGTTCTCGGACAACCTCAAGATCC
>DAHXMK010000386.1 GCA_027365515.1 Candidatus Aminicenantota bacterium | reverse complement strand
CTTAAAGGCCGCTGGTATGGTGCAAGTGCTCTCGGGCCTGGACGAAGGCGAGACGGTCATCGCGCCCGTTCCAGAAGGGCTGGCCGACGGCGCGAGCGTAAGCGTGGTCCAGTAAGAGCCGATTCCGGGATGAGTGGAGGTTCGTAAATGATCAAGGTAGGGCCTTCGGGCCGCGTGGCCCACTACTTCATCAATAACAAGCTCACGCTGCTGTTCATCGTAACGGCGCTCCTTCTGGGCGTTTTCGCGGTCCTCATGACGCCACGAGAAGAGGAGCCTCAGATAAAGGTGCCGATGGTGGACATCTTCGTCCCAATGCCGGGCGCCTCCCCCGAAGAGGTCGAACAGCGCGTCTCGACGCCGTTGGAAAAGCTGATGTGGGAGATCCCCAACGTCGAGTACGTCTACTCCACTTCGTCGCAGAACGTCTCGATGATCATCGTCCGCTTCAAGGTCGGCTCCGACGAGGACACGGCGCTGGTCAAGATTTACGACAAGATCAACGGCCACAGGAGCGACATGCCGCAGGGCGCGATGGAGCCGATAATCAAGCTCCATGGCATTGACGACGTGCCGGTCCTGGGCCTCACGCTCTGGGGCAAGGGGTACGACGCCTACACGCTGACGCGCATCGGGCAGGAGCTGGAGCTTCAACTGAGGTCCGTGCCCGACGTCTCGACGGTTGACGTGATCGGGGCGCAGAGGCGCGAGATGCGCGTCGTCCTCGACCCCGTGCGCATGGCGGCCCACGCCGTGAACCCGCTCGGCATCGCCCAGTCGTTGCAGGCTTTCAACTCGCGCCTTCCGGCTGGCGACTTGGTGAAGGACAACCGCGAGGTGAGGCTGGAGGCCGGCTCGTGGCTCAAGAATAAAGAAGATGTCGCCTCCGTGCTCGTCGGCTTCTTCCAGGGCAAGCCGGTCTATCTGGGAGACGTGGCGAGAATAGAGGACGGCCCTCCGCTTCCCGACCAGTACGTTCTTTTCGGCGCGGGCCCGGCCGCCAGCGAGGAGGGCGTCAAAGCCGCTGCCGGAGCGAACTTCCCGGCCGTAACCATAAGCGTGGCGAAAAGGCCGGGCGTGAACGCGACGGCGCTCAACGAACTTCTCCTGAAGAAAGTCGAGGCGCTGAAGGGCAACCTTCTCCCCCGCGATCTGAACGTCACGGTGACTAGGGACTACGGCGCCACTGCGGGCGAAAAGTCCAACGAACTCATTCAGCACCTACTGTTGGCGACCGCCTCGGTCGTTTTGCTGATCGCGCTGATGCTCGGCTGGCGGGAGTCGCTCGTCGTCGGCATCGCCGTTCCGGTGACGCTCGCCTTCACGCTCCTCATCTACTCCCTCGCCGGATACACGCTAAACCGCGTGACGCTCTTCGCCCTCATCTTTTCCATCGGCATCCTGGTGGACGACGCGATCGTCGTCGTCGAGAACATCTACCGCCACTTCTCGATGAAGGACAACAGGTCGCTGTTGAGGAAGGCGGTCGAAGCTGTTGACGAGGTCGGCAACCCGACGATCCTCGCCACCTTCACCGTGATCGCCGCGATTCTTCCGATGGCATTCGTTCGAGGGATGATGGGACCGTATATGAGGCCCATCCCGGTCGGCGCGTCGGCGGCGATGCTCATTTCGCTTCTGGTGGCCTTCATGGTCTCGCCGTGGGCGGCCTACAGGCTTTTGAAAAACAAGGTCCACGCCGGCGAAGAGCGCGAGATGAGACTCTTGAAGCTCTACCGGAAGGTGATGACCAGGCTGACCCACGACAGGAAGGCCGGCATAACCTTTCTGGCCGTCACCTTCGTCCTGCTGATAATCTCCGTCTCGCTCGTCCTCTTCAAGGTCGTCAAGGCCAAGATGCTCCCCTTCGACAACAAGAGCGAGTTTCAAGTTGTTTTGGACATGCCCGCCGGCACTCCCGTCGAGGAGAGCCTTCGCGCCGCGCAGGCGATGGCGCAAAAGCTCACCGAGATGAAAGAGGTTACCGACTACCAGATTTACGCCGGGACTTCGGGGCCGATCACCTTCAACGGCCTCGTCCGCCACTACTACCTCAGGCAGTCTCCCAACAAGGCCGACATCCAGGTCAACCTGCTTCCCAAATCGAAGCGCTCCGAGCAGAGCCACGAGCTGGCGAAGAAGGCGAGGAGGATGCTGGAGCCGTTGGCTGAAAGCCTCGGCGTGAACCTCAAGGTCGTCGAGATCCCCCCGGGGCCGCCAGTCCTCTCCACGCTGGTGGCCGAGATATACGGCCCCGACTTGCAGGGACAGTTCCAGATAGGGCGCGACCTTCTGGCAATTTTCAAGAAGACCGCCGGCGTGGTTGACAGCGACATCTACGCTCTCGCCCCGCAGGAGGAGGTCGAGCTTCACGTTGACCCGAAGAAGGCCGCGGCGGCCGGCCTTTCCGTCATGGAGATTTCCAACGCCGTCTCGATGGCCGTCCACGGCGCGCCGGTGACGATGGCCCACATGCCCAGGGAACGCGAGATGGTCCCCATCATCCTCAGGATGCCGCGCGAGGCGCGCTTCGACGTCGCCGCCCTCTCTTCGCTCCAGCTTCAAAACCGCCAGGGGACGATGATCCCTCTCGGCGAAGTGGTTGACATCAAGAAGAGCGAGGTGCCTCAGGACATCTACCACAAGAACCTCCAGCGCGTCGTCTACGTCATCGGCGACGTGGCCGGAAGCGAGGAGAGCCCCATCTACGCGATGCTAAAGCTCAACCACGCGATAGCGAAGATGAAGCTGCCCGACGGGACCACCGGGCTGAAACGGCTTTACACCGCCATGCCGGAGCTGGCCAGCCATTACGTCATGAAGTGGGACGGAGAGTGGCAGGTGACCTACGAGGTCTTCAGGGATTTGGGAATCGCCTTCGCTTTGGTCCTGGTCCTCATGTACATCATGGTCGTCGGCTGGTTCAAGAGCTACCTGACGCCGCTCGCGATCATGGCGCCGATACCGCTTTCACTCGTCGGCGTGATACCGGCCCACGGGCTTTTGGGCGCCTTCTTCACCGCCACCTCGATGATCGGCTTCATCGCGCTCGCCGGCATCGTCGTGCGCAATTCGATCCTCGTCATTGACTTCGCCGAAATGAAGATGCGCCAGGGAATGCCGCTGAAGGACGCGGTCGTTGAAGGCGGCGCCGTCCGTTTCCGGCCGATGCTGCTAACCGCGCTTGCCGTCGTCGTCGGCTCGTCGGTGATGCTGATGGACCCGATCTTCCAGGGCATGGCGATAGCGCTGATGGCGGGGACGATCGCCTCGACGCTTCTTTCGTGGGGCGCGATTCCGATTCTCTACGTCCTCTTCTACGGGGACAAGCCGCCGGTTTCCGACGAACCGTTCAACGAAGAGGAATAGCTCCAATCCCGCGATGGAGGTATGGCGGTGCGCTCAAATTACAAGGAATACGCCGTTCAGCAGAAATGGCCGTTTGCCCAAAAAGGGATTGGGGTCATCGAGCCGAAGGCGAAGAGGGCGTCCAAGGGTGGGGGTCCCTCCGTCTGGCTTTGCCAGCGGAGGGGGAGGGAATGGCCCTCCCAGTTAGGCAATGAAAGTCTTCTCTTTCAGCATGGAACAATCGTTCACCGGAGGCAGAGCTTTCCATCGCGGAATTTGGGAATAGCCAAGGAGTAACAAATGAAGATGCTCGTTCTTGTGACCGACAGCGAATACGAGCCCCACTGCATGAACATGATGCGCGAGAGGGGCGTGACGGGATACACGATGATCCAGGACGTTCTCGGCATGGGGAAGACCGGCGCGAAGCTCGGCGACCGGATTCACCCCGGCGCCTCGATGCTGCTCCTTTCGGTCGTGCCCGACGAGGCGGTCGAGGGGCTTTTGGAGTGCATCAAGAACTGCGTCAAGGAGGGCCGCCTCTGCCAGTCCACCCACGCCTGGATCGTCCCCGTGGAAGCCAGCGCGGGGTTCTAGCGCGAGAAGATATTTTCACCGCGAAGGACACCAAGGCCACGAAGGGAAGAAAGTGATTCGTGATTCGCGAGAGGCTGTAGGAGGCGTCTCCAGACGCCGATCCGGCCGAAGGCCGAAAGAAAAGACTTCGCGGCGGCACGAATCCGCTTCCGAGCCGTATCGAAGCGTTCATCCGCGAATTTAATCCGCTTTACGCTTCTCCCCGTCTCGTTCAGCGGCTTCTGGCCAACTTCGTTGGCCGCCCATCGGCCTTGCGGAAGTCCATTCGCATTTGTCATTGCGAGCGGAGCGAAACAATCTCCCCACCCCCCCCTTTGGGGGACGCCGGCGGCGTCGGACCTATAGCTGCGTTATGCTTCGGCATACGGCAGCTCCGAGTACATCAAGTACGAGTCGCTGCGTTCCGCCTCGCCTGCCTTGCTCTAGGCCCAACGGCGCCGGTGACGGCCGCACTTC
>DAHXMK010000379.1 GCA_027365515.1 Candidatus Aminicenantota bacterium | reverse complement strand
ATACGAGAACATGGATTCAGGCGAGCTTGGCAGCTACGACGAAGATCTGGATCTCGAATGAGGCGCCCCATGAGCGACGACAGAGGCAGAGGCAAGGACGGGAAGAAGACCTTCTACAAGAAGGACTATCTTTTCAAGCGGAAGAAGTACTGCAAGTTCTGCGACTCGGGCGTGGCCTTCATTGACTACAAGGACACGAGGCTCCTGCAGGGCTACATCAGGGAGCGGGCCAAGATCGTTCCGCGCCGCATCTCCGGGACTTGCGCCATTCACCAGCGGCAGCTCACGACGGCCATCAAGCGCGCGCGGCACCTGGCTTTGCTGCCGTTCGTTCAGGATTGACGGAGGACGCCCATGAAAGTGATTCTCAGGGAAGACGTTGACAATCTGGGCGCCCGTGGCAAGGTGGTGAACGTCAAGGACGGCTACGCCCGCAACTACCTGCTCCCTAGGGGCCTCGCGATGAAGCACTCCGCCGG
Source organism: Candidatus Aminicenantota bacterium (assembly GCA_027365515.1). GTDB lineage: Bacteria > Acidobacteriota > UBA4820 > UBA4820 > DSQY01 > JAEMPZ01. Next base: position 8,891 of record DAHXMK010000379.1, on the reverse strand, counting down.
GGCGGAGAAACTGCTAGCCCAGGAGCGCCGCATGTACGAGGTGAAGCAGGTCAAGGCGAAGGAGGAGGCCGAGCAGCTAGCGGCGCGGCTATCCGCGGTCGAGCTGACCATCGCCAAGCGCGCCTGAATCCATGTTCTCGTTCTTCTTTCGCTTGGCGCAGCGTATCTTCATCCGCTCGGCGGTGCGCATCTCCTCGTCGCGGCGCACCGTCAAGAACCGGATCACCGATTCGTTGATCCTGAGCCTCGCTTCGAGCCCGGAGATCGTGTCCTCCCGCTCGGAGTCGAACTCGTAGTGGACGTAATATCCCTCCTTGAACTTGCGGATGGGATAGGCTAGGTTCTGCTTGCCCCAGCGGTTGACGGCAAGCTGCTCGGCCCCGAACCTCTCGACAAGCTCCTTCTCGACGCCGGTCACGGCCTCTTCAAGAGCTGCTTCGCCAAGGTTCGGCGGCAAAATGACAGTAGTTTCGTAGTGACGCATCGCTCCTCCTCACGGCCTATGCCACCGCCCCCCGTGGGCGGAGGAAGGAAGAAGAAGGCATATTACCAGAAACGACCACCGTTGTCCAGTTCAGGCGGGCTGATCGGAAGCCCCCGGAGGTGATGTATAATATTGAAGAAGCCGGATGCGGCGGCATGAAAATGGCAAATCGTCCTTTGCGCGTATTGATTGTTGATGATGAGGCCAACGTAAGAAAAACGCTCGCGTTGTGCCTCGAAGCGGAGGGCCACTCGGTGGCTCTGGTGGGGAGCGCGAGGGACGCAATGGTGGAGGTGGCAAGGCGTTCTTTCGATGCCGCGTTTCTCGACATAAGACTGGGAGCATCCAGCGGGCTTGACCTGATTCCGCCGCTCCTGGCAGAATCGCCCTGGCTGAAGATTATCGTCATCACCGCTTATGCATCGTTCGAAACGGCGGTGGAAGCAATCAGGAAGGGGGCGTCGGACTATCTTCCAAAGCCGTTCACGCCGGCCCAAGTGAAACTCGCCCTGGATAAGGCTTCCGAGCTCAGGTCGCTGGAACACCGGCTGGAATCACTGCGGGACGCGCTCAAGGGCTCGGAGCAGGAAGCTGATTTCGGGAGCGCCTGTCCGGCTGTTTCCAGGGCTTACGGCTTGGCTAGGGAAGTGGCGGCGACGGACGCCGCCGTGCTGATACGCGGCGAGAGCGGGACAGGAAAGACCGTGCTTGCCAGGGCAATTCACGCCTGGAGCCAGCGCGCGTCGAGGCCGTTCCGCACGATCTCCTGCCCCTCTCTGACACCCGACCTCCTGGAGAGTGAGCTGTTCGGCCACTCCAGGGGGGCTTTCACGGGCGCTGTCAAGGAGAATCCAGGGCGGGTCGCGGCCTGCGAGGGGGGCACGCTTTTCCTTGACGAGATAGGAGACATGCCGCTCGCGATTCAGCCGAAGCTCTTGAGGCTTCTGCAGGAGAAGGAGTACGAGAGGCTGGGAGAGACTGCCACGAGGCACGCAGACGTCCGCGTGATAGCCGCCACTGGGGCTGACGTCGAACTGGCCATCAAGGAGAAGCGCTTCCGAGAGGATCTTTACTTCAGGCTCAACGTCATCCAGATAGAGCTTCCGCCACTGCGGGAGAGGCGAGACGACATCGTGACGCTTGCCGAGCGCTACCTCGCCTTCTTCGGCAGGGCGAACCACAAGATGCTGAAAGGCTTCACGTCGGAGGGCGAGGAAGCTCTGCGTCGGGGGACTTGGCAAGGCAATCTTAGAGAATTGAGAAACGTCATCGAGCGGGCCGCGATCCTGTGCAAATCGGAGCGCGTCGGGCCAGAGTTGCTCCCGGGAGCATCGTCTCCGCCGGTGGCAGCAATAGGAGATATGATATCTTTGCAGGCTTTGGAAGAACTCCATATAAGGCGGGTGATGGCTTCGTGCCGCTCTCTGCAGGAGGCGGCCGAAGTGCTGGGAATTGACCAGGCGACACTCTGGAGAAAGCGGAAGCAATTCGGTATTTGAAGTCCGGCGCGGCTGAACTGGCCACGGCCGGGAGAGGCGGCCCGCGCGGGATTCATCTTGGACCTCGCGGGGGACGGCTTGTTTGCCAGCCGACAAGGAGAGCCGTCTTGCATTCTTCAATCCTTCCACCCTCGCGCCCTTGAAATCCGCAATGCGACCCGGTTCCTAATGATCGTGGGATCACGGCACGGCCGGGCTTGCGCCGTTGTCGCCATTCGGCACGCCTGTTGCAAAGGAATACCGCCACGGAGGTGGGCGATGTTCGGATTGCGGCGGCGCCTCACGATCGGGCTGGGCAGCCTGCTACTCCTGATTCTCTTTCAGGACGCGCTTAGCATCAAAGAGCTTGGCAAGCTGGGAGGCTCGATTGATCTTATCCTCAGAGAGAACTACCAGAGCGTGCTTGCATGCACGAACATGGAAGAGGCAGTCCACGGCATGGACAGAGGCGTGCTCCTGGTCATGGCCGGCTCCCACGCAGACGGCCAGGCCGTTGTAGAAAAGAACGCCAAGGCCTTTTCCGAGGCCATGTCCGTGGAACTGAACAACATCACACTGCCGGGAGAAGGCGCTCTCGCCCGAAGGCTCAACGACCTCTATCATTCTTACATCAAGGAAGTCGGCTCCGCGCTGGCTCCATCGTCGCCGGCTTTCGAACTGAAGCAGGCGTATGCGAGCAGCCTGAGTCCCCTGTCCGAAGAGATTTTGTCTGCCGCGAAGGAAATATCCGCGCTCAACCAAGAGAACATGAGCCAGGCCGATGATCGCGCCCGAAGCGAGGCGGCATCGGCAAGGCGCGAGATGTACTTCCTGCTGATGGCTGCGCTGGGCCTGGGCGCTGGCTTTATCGTCCTGGCGGGGCGCTGGGTCCTGAAGCCGGTCGAGGCGCTGACAAAGTCAGCCGACGAGATAGCAAAAGGGAACCTCGACCTTGTGATAACCCAGCGCTCGCGTGACGAGATTGGAAGGCTCTCCGAGTCGTTCAACGTCATGGCGCAGAACCTCAGGGAAGCCAGGCGCACGGGTGAAGCGCGCCTCGCCCGGATTCAAAGATCCACCCAGCAAGCCCTGATGAATCTTCCAGAAGCTGTGGCCGTCTTGGACAACTCCGGCAATGTGGACGTGGCTTCCAACGCCGCGGCCGAGACTTTTCTGCTGAAGCCCGGGGCGAGCATTCAGCGCGCCGAGCCGAAGTGCCTCGCTGAACTGTTTGAGGCTGTCTTCAAGGAGGAACGTCCTCGTGCCCATGGCGATGCACCGATACAGCGCTTCGTTCGAGGCGAGGAGAGGTTCTTTAGGCCCAAAGCTGTTCCTATTCCGGGACCCGGCCGCGGGCCATCCGGGGTTCTTCTGATCATTGAGGACGTCACCCAGTTGCGCCAGCAGGAAGAGATGAAGAGGGGGGTCATCGCAACGGTTTCTCACCAGCTAAGGACGCCTTTGACGTCCGTGAGGATGGCGATGCACCTGCTGTTGGAAGAGAAGGTAGGCCCGCTCAACGACAGGCAGATAGATCTGCTCCTGGCGGCGCGCGAGGACGGCGACAGGCTCCACACGATGCTTGAAGAGCTTTTGGACATGAGCCGCCTCCAATCGGGGCGCTCTCCTGTTGAGTTGTCGCCGAGCCGCCCGGAGGAACTGGCCGAGGCGTCCATTGAGCCTTTCCGTTCCGAGGCGATTGACCGCGGTGTGAAGCTTGAGTCAGAGATCCCTCCAGGTCTGCCGGATGTGGACGCGGACGCCGCGCGCATCAAGCACGTCTTCGGCAACCTGCTTTCCAACGCGCTTAAGTACACCGCGCCCGGAGGGAGCATCAAGGTCTCGGCGCGGCTCGAGGGGGATAAGGTCCGATTCTTTGTCAGCGATACGGGGAAAGGGATCGCCCCGGAGGCGCTTCCGCGGGTCTTTGAGACTTTCTACCGGGCCGAGGGGGACGGCGAGTCCGGCTCCGGCTTGGGCCTGGCGATCGTAAAGGAAGTGGTCGAGGCTCACCATGGAAGTGTTAAAGCGGAAAGCCAGCGGGGCGAAGGCAGCACCTTCTCCTTCACCATTCCCATTGCTGACGAGGAGAGCATGAAATGACAAGGGTTCTGGCGGACATTGGCTATTTGGCTTCGATTGTCCTTTTCTTTCTGGGCTGCGGCTGGTTTGCGCGCCTTTGCGAGAGGCTGAAATGATGATGAACATCACGGAGCAAGAGGGCGGCTCCGTTAGGACATATCCGCGTTCCGCAAGAGTTGGCCGAATCGGGCATACCGGGTTGCGCCCATTGGCTGCTGGGCTCATGGTGCCGCTGTTGCTATGCACCTTCGTTTGGGCACAATCAGCGGAGCAGCAGGCGCCTCAGGCGGTAGGTGGGGCTTCGATGGAGCAGATAGGCCAGCAGCTCAGCGCGGCGTTGGAAATGCTCAAGCAGCAGAGCGAGCAGATCAAGCAGGCCCAGGAGAATCTCCAGAAACAGGAGGCTCTCGTCGGGTCGCTGCAGCAGAAGGTCGCAGACCTGGAGGGACAATCCTCGGCAGGTGGCCCCGCGTCGCAGGCAACCGCCACCGCGCCCGCGCCCTCAAATGCGAAGCTTCAAAAGCATCAAGCACCGGAACCTTTCGCCTTCGCGGACTTCAACTGGCTCAACGGCAATTGCCGCCAGAATAGTTCCATTCTGGACACCAAGTATTTCACGGGTGAATTTCGCCTCGACGCCAACTACGTTTATAACTGCAACCACCCGCAGGATCACACGCTGGTGGGATCCTGCGAGACGGGCCGTTCGGACGAATTTCAGGTGCAGCAACTCGGCATAGGCGGAGATTTTCACTGGAACAACGTGCGCGGTAGGTTCATGACACAGTTCGGCATGTACTCCGCCATGACGCCGCGAAACGACGCGAGTCCGTCTAGGGGTCAATGGAATATGGGGTCCGCCTACCAGTATCTTTCGGAAGCTTACGGCGGATATCATTTTGATAAGCTGCACGGCATTAACGTGGATGCTGGCCTATTCATGTCCTATGTTGGGCTCTTCAGCTATTACCAGTTCGACAACTGGGCCTATCAGCCATCATACGTATCCGCCAACACGCCGTGGTTCTTCAACGGCCTGCGCGTTCAGATTTTTCCAACCGAGAAGCTGAAAGTCGAGCTATGGCTCATCAATGGCTGGCAGTCCTATGGCATGTTCAATTCCTCGCCAGGGCTCGGGTTCGAGATCAAGTGGACGCCGAACGGATCAGTTTGCGTGATCAGCAACAACTACTGGGGCCGCGACACGCTGAACAACCCGGACAGGATTCGCGTGCACACGGACAACAGCCTGGAGGTGAAGTATTACGACAGGCCAGAGAATCTCCTGGACAAGATGGCCTTATCACTCACGGTCGATGTTGGAGCGGAGAATGGCGGCGGCGTAACCTGGTCAGGAGGCTCATCCGCCAAGCCAGCCCAGTATTTCCTCGGGTTTATGATCTACAACCGCTTCTGGTTCGACGAGGAAAAACTGGCCATGACCATCGGTGGAGGTGTCATTTACAACCCTGGCCGCTATCTGGTGCTTCTGCCCTCTATCAACGGCGCCACGGCAGCCTCCGGCACGCCCTACTTCACGGCAAATCCCGGAGACCCATTCAGAGCGTGGGATTACTCGCTCACCTTCGATTACATGCCCAGCCAGTTCATTACGTACCGGGCCGAGTTCAACCGCCGCATGGCGAGCGTGCCCTATTTCTCGGGCCCTGGAGGCATTACGCCTCCCGGCGGCAACCAGCGGGCGCAGGGCTCCATGGTGCCGGGCTGGAAACCAGATCTGGTAAGGGCCGAGAGCCAGTTCATCCTGAGCCTGCTGGTGAAGTTCTGATGCGATTTATAGAGGAGTGAATATGAGAAGCAGATCGCGTCGCGCTCGTGCAAGAACGGCGGGCTGGCGTGCGGATGGAAAGGGCACCAAATGCTTATGAATTTTCTAGCGGGAGCGGCGTGCGCGCTGCTTATCGGCTACCTGCTTTATTCCGTTATTCACCCCGAGAGATTTTGAGGGAGCCATGACGATCTACGGATGGATTCAACTCGTCGTCTACGTGGGCCTGCTGCTAGTGGTGACGAAACCCGCGGGGATCTATCTTTCACAGGTACTCGACGTGGAGGGGAAGACCTTTCTCGATCCTCCCCTGAGGCCCGCCGAGCGCCTCATCTACCGGCTGCTTTGCGTCGATCCGAAGCGCGAACAGGATTGGAAAGGTTATGCCCTTTCGATGTTCATCTTCAGCGCGGCTGCGGCGGCCTTCTCGTACCTGATTCTCAGGCTTCAGGATTTTCTGCCGCTCAACCCGCAAGGCTTCGGCCCGATGAGCGGCCATCTGGCGTTCAACACCGCGGCGAGCTTTGTCAGCAATACCAACTGGCAAAACTACTCGGGCGAGTCCACGCTTTCCTACTTCTCGCAGATGGTCGCGCTCGTCTTCCAGAACTTCGCCTCCGCTGCCGTTGGCATCGCCATCGCCGCCGCCCTCGTGCGCGGAATCGCCAGGCACGCCGCAACGACAATAGGAAATTTTTGGGTGGACCTCGTCCGGGTCACCCTCTACCTGCTGCTGCCGCTGAGCTTCGTCTACGCGATATTCCTCGTCTGGCAGGGCGTGCCCCAGACATTCGGCGCGAACGTGAAGACATCGGGCATCGAAGCAGGCCAGACGATTACAAGAGGGCCGGTGGCTTCGCAGGAGGCGATAAAGATGGCGGGCACCAACGGCGGCGGCTTCTTCAACGCCAACTCGGCGCATCCCTTCGAGAATCCGACGCCGTTGAGCAACTTCATTCAAATGCTCTCGATCTTTCTTATCCCCGCCGGCTTGACCTGGTACCTCGGCCATTCGGTAAAGAACAAGGGGCATGGATGGACGCTCTGGGCGGTAATGGCGCTGCTCTTCCTCGCGGGTGTTCTCGTTTGCTGGAAGGCCGAGGTCTCCGGCAACCCAAGGCTTTCCTCTATCGGCGTGGATTCGTCGCAGGGGAACATGGAGGGAAAGGAGGTCCGCTTCGGCGTGGCCTCCTCTTCTCTCTTCGCCGCTATCACGACCGACGCCTCGTGCGGCGCGGTCAACTCGATGCACGACTCCTTTACGCCGCTGGGCGGCCTCGTTCCCCTCGTCAATATTGAGCTTGGAGAGGTCGTTTTCGGCGGCGTGGGCGCGGGTCTCTACGGCATGTTGATCTTCGTGGTGCTGACCGTTTTTCTCGCGGGTTTGATGGTGGGCCGCACCCCCCGAATATCTCGGCAAAAAAATCGAATCCTACGACGTCAAGATGTGCGTGCTCTACGTGGTCATAACGATTTTTGCGATCCTCGGCTTCACCGCCGCCGCCGCGCTTGCCAAATGGGGGCTTGCGGGTCTTGGAAACTCCGGCCCCCACGGGCTTTCCGAAATTCTCTACGCCTATTCGTCCTGCGTCGGAAACAACGGTAGCGCCTTCGCCGGGCTGAACGGAAACAGCTTCGCGTACGACGTGACGCTCGCCATCGCGATGCTTCTCGGCCGGTTCCTGGTGATGGCGCCGCTTCTCGCGCTGGCGGGCAACCTCGCTTCCAAGAAGATCGTGCCCGTAAGCGGAGGCAGCTTCCCCGTGTCGGGATTCACGTTCGGCGCGCTCCTCGTGGGAACCGTCCTGATCGTCGGAGCGCTTACGTTCCTTCCGGCACTTTCGCTCGGGCCCGTCGTGGAACACTATCTCATGGTGGCCTCGACGGCCCTTTTCGGATAAGGCAAGGCCATGGCAAGCCGCAAGCTCTCTTTTCTCGACAAGTCAATCATCGTCCCGGCGCTTTGGGCTTCGGTGATTAAATTGCATCCGCGTTCGATGTTGAAAAACCCCGTGATGTTCGTAACCGAGGCCGGTGCATTGTTAACGACGCTCAGCCTCTTCACGATTGAGAACAAGTCCATCGCATTTGGCATTCAGATATCCATCTGGCTATGGTTTACGGTGCTCTTCGCGAACTTCGCCGAGGCAGTCGCAGAAGGCCGGGGAAAGGCGCAGGCGGACGCCTTGCGGCGTACCAGGACGATGACATTGGCGAAACAGGTATGGCCTGACGGGACATGGGCGCCCATCAAGGCGGAAGACCTTCGCAAAGGCAACGTCATCCTGGTGGAAGCGGGCCAGATTATCGCGGCCGACGGCGAGATCGTCGAGGGCGTCGCGATGGTTGACGAGTCGGCCATCACCGGCGAATCGGCACCGGTGCTGAGGGAGTCGGGCGGAGACAGAAGCTCCGTCACCGGCGGGACGAAAGTGCTGTCGGACTGGATCAAGGTGCTCGTGACGGCGAACCCCGGCGAGAGCTTCCTTGACCGGATGATCCGCCTCGTCGAAGGCGCCAAGCGGCAACGGACCCCGAACGAGATCGCGCTGACGATTTTGCTCTCCGCGCTGACGATCGTTTTTCTGGCCGTCGTCGCGACGCTGAAGTGCTTCGGGCTCTACTCCGGCGTTGATTTTTCAGTGGCCGTCCTGGTGGCCCTGCTCGTCTGCCTAATTCCGACGACGATCGGCGGGTTGCTCTCGGCCATAGGCATCGCGGGCATAGACAGGCTCGTGCAGAAGAACGTGCTGGCGATGAGCGGCCGCGCGGTCGAGGCGGCGGGCGACGTGGACGTTCTTCTGTTGGACAAAACGGGAACGATCACCCTCGGTGACCGGCAGGCCGTCGAGTTCATTCCCGCGGAGGGAACCTCGCCCGGCCAGCTCGCGGAAGCCGCGCAGCTAGCCTCGCTCGCGGACGAAACGCCGGAAGGTCGCTCCATCGTGGTTCTCGCGAAACAGCAGGGCCTTAGAGGCAGGGCGATCGGAGATCTTCCCGGCGCGGAATTCGTTTCCTTCACCGCGCAAACGCGAATGAGCGGCGTGAATTTCGATGG
>DAHXMK010000362.1 GCA_027365515.1 Candidatus Aminicenantota bacterium | reverse complement strand
GCTCGCGCTGCTGCTTTCGCTCTGGAACATATTCTGGCTTGCGGGGCTGAACTGGTCATTGCTCCCGAAGGCGTAGAGCATCAGCATCAGCCCCGCCGCGAAGCCCATGTCGCCGATCCGGTTCGTCAGAAAAGCCTTCTTCCCCGCGTCCGCGCAGTAGTCCTTCGTGTAGTAGAAGCCTATCAGCAGGTAGGAGCAGAGGCCGACGCCCTCCCACCCGATGAACATCACCAGGTAGTTGCCCGCGAGAACCAGCGTCAGCATCATCGCCATGAAGAGGTTCAAGTAGGCGAAGTAGCGGAAGTACCCCTTGTCGTGCGCCATGTAGCCGATGCTGTAAACGTGGATCAGAAAGCCGACGAAGGCCACCACGAAGAGCATCACAGCCGAAAGCGGGTCGAGGACGAAGAGCCAGTCAACCTTGAAGTTCGCCGCCTGGCCGAACATCCCGGTGAACGCCCCGGCCGGTATCCACGGCGCGAGGTCCAAAGCCATCGAATGGTGAGCCGCGTCCGGCAGAACGTTTCCGGGCAACTTCGGAAGCAATGACCAGTTCAGCCCCGCAAGCCAGAATATGTTCCAGAGCGAAAGCAGCAGCGCGAGCGCCGTCGAGCCTATCGCAACCGCCGTTATCGGCTTCAGGTTGTGGCCACGCTCCCACCGCCACCCGAATAACCCGTTCACCACCGCCCCCAACAGCGGCAACACCGGGATCAACCAGAGAAGCGAAATCGGCTGCATTATCTACCCTTTCAATTCCCGGGCCACGTCAACGTTCACGGTGTGCTTGACGCGGTAGAGTGCTATCAGAAGGCCGAGCCCGATGGCGGCCTCGCCGGCCGCGACGGCGATGAGGAAGATCGTGAAGACCTGGCCGGCCAGGTTCTTCCAGAGGTTTGAAAAGACTATGAAGTTGATGCCGGCCCCGGCGAATATAAGCTCCGCCGAGAGAAGCACCACGATGAAGTTGCGGCGTATCAGCACGCCGAGGAGGCCGAGGCAGAAGAGCAGAAAGCCGAGCAGGACGAAACCGGAGGTCTCCACCCTACACCTCCTTCTTGGCGAGGAAGATTCCCCCGAGCACGGCTACGGCCAGAAGGACCGATGCCGCCTCGAAGGGATAGAGGAAATCGCTGAAGAGCGCCACGGAAACCTGGCGCGGGTTGGTGTCGTGGGCCAGCGCGGCCTTCGCTTCGAGCGCGAGCCTTGTCTTCGCTTCCTCTTCCGGGGTCGCGGCGACGGCGACCGTGACCGCCGACGGGACCGCCTTGTATTCCGCGTGGTAGAGCTTGTGGCCCATCCAGGCGAAAAGCACGAGAATGATGAAGAAGGCCGGCCACGCCTGCATGTGCGTTTGCCTGTTGAGCCTGAGAGCCTCGCTGTCGGTGAACATGACGCCGATGACGTAGAGGACCATGATGCCGCCGGCGTAAACGAGCACCTGCACCGCCGCCACGAATTCGGCCTTGAGGCAGAGGTAGAGGACGCCCACGCCCACGAAGCCTATGAGGAGCGAAAGGGCGGAGGTGATCGGGCTCCTGGAAAGCACCACGCCAAGGGCGCATGCCGCTATGAAGATTGCAAGCAGTACCCAGAGAATCGCCATGCCAAGACTCCTAAGCTGGTTTATCAGATGATGGGTTCACAAGATGAGGGCCGACGCCTTTTCATCTTCTCATCATCCCTTTTCTCTAAACTCCCCTTTTCTTTACGCCCTTCGTGCCTTCGTCGTGACCGCCTCTATTTCTTGACCGGCACGTTTTCTATGAAGTTCCACCGGAACCTCTTGATGTCCAAGTCGTAAGGAAGCGTCTCCTTGTCGAAGAGAAGGTCGTCCGGGTTGTAGATGGCCATCTCGAATTCCTGCGAGTGGTGGATCGAGCCGGTCGGGCAGGCGTCAACGCACATGCCGCAGTGGAGGCAGTGCTCCTGGCTGATGTAGAACTCCACCGGCCGCTTGTCGGTCTTGAAGACCTCCTTGGAGGGCTGGAAAACCTTGATGCAGCCTTCGGGGCAGGCCTTCTCGCACATCCGGCAAGAGATGCAGGTCTCTATCTCGACGTGAAGGCGGCCCTTGGTCCTGTACGGAAGGACTGGGCGGACGTCGGGGTAGAGCTCCGTCACCTTTGGCTTTGCGACGAAGCGGCTCGTGATGGCCATTCCCTTGAGAAGCTCCCAGAAGGTGACCATCTTTATGAATCTGGCTGCGGCGTTCATCATTTCACCTCAAAAGCCAGAGCTTCAAAAGCGCCACCAGCACGAGGTTGGCGAGCGCTATCGGCAGAAGGACGATCCAGCCGATCTTCAGGAGCTGGTCGTACCGGTAGCGGGGCCAGGTGGCGCGGATCCAGATGAAGAAGACGGCGAACAGCGCGGCCTTCGCCGCGAAGGCGCAGACGCCCAGAACGCTGGTAAGCTCCGGGTGGGCGGCGTAGAGGGCGGCGTCGTTGACGAACGGGATGTCGTAGCCGCCCAAGAACATCGTCGTGCCGAGGACGCTTATCAGCGTGACGTTTGCGTACTCGCCCACGAAGTACCAGGCGAAGCGCATCCCCGAGTATTCTGTATGGAAGCCGATGATTTCGCTCTCTCCCTCGGGAAGGTCGAAGGGGACGCGGTTGCTTTCGGCGACGGCCGAAACGAGGTAAACGCCGAAAGCGAGAATGCCCGGGAAGAGGTAATACCAGCCCAGCTTTTCCTGCGCCGCTACGATGTCGCTCAGCCTGAATGAGCCGGCCAGCAGGACGACCGCAACGACCGAAAGCGTCATCGGCACTTCGTAGGCGAGCATCTGGCTCGCCGAGCGGAGGCTTCCAAAGAGCGGATACTTCGAGCCGGACGACCACCCCGCGAGTATTATGCCGAAGATGCTCAGCGACGAAAGCGCCAGGACGAAGAGGATGCCGAGGTCAACGTCGGCGACTACGAAGGGGTGAACCTTCCCGGAGGGCGTGACCCAAGGCAGCGCCCACGAAACGATGGCGAAGCCGACGAAGGCGGGGAAAAAAGCGAATATCGGCGCTATCTTGAAAAGGAAGGGCCTGGAGTTCATCGGAACCAGATCCTCTTTCAAGAAGAGCTTGAGGCCGTCGGCAATCGGCTGGATCAGCCCCAAAGGCCCGACGCGGTTGGGGCCGAGGCGCGACTGGAAGAAGGCGAGAAGCCTCCTTTCAAACCAGACCATGTACGCGACCACCGTGAAGACCGGGATCAACAGGATCACGATTTTGATTAGCGGCCAGCCGGCGTACTGCATTATAGTCGCGAAGTCCATTGTCTCCACCTACCTGTCCACTTCGCCGAGGACGATGTCCAGCGAGCCGATGACCGCGACCACGTCGGCGATGAGGTTCCCCTTGCACATCGTCTCGATCCCCTGGAGGTTTACGAAGGAGGGCGACTTGACGTGGACCCTGAAAGGCTTGTCGCTTCCGTCGCTGACTATGTAGAAGCCGAGCTGCCCCTTGGCCGCCTCGATCGTGTAGTAAGCTTCGCCGGCGGGCGGCCTGATTATCTTGCCCACCTTGCCACGAAGCTCCCCTTCCGGCATTCCGTCCAACGCCTGCTTGATTATCCTGACGCTCTGGCGCATCTCGCGGACGCGGCAGAGGTAACGGTCGAAGACGTCACCGTTTTGCCCCAGCGGGATTTCAAAGTCGAAATCCTCGTAACTAGAATACGGGATCGCCTTGCGCACGTCGAAGTTGACGCCGGAGCCTCTCAGCGTTGGGCCGGAGAGGCTCAGTGCAATCGCGTCCTTCGCCGAGATGACACCCACACCTATCGTGCGCTGCCGCCAGATCCTGTTGCCGGTCAGCAGCCCTTCGTATTCGTCAATGCGCTTCGGGAAGATTTCCAGGAACTGGCGGCAGACCTCGACCCACCCCTTCGGAAAATCGAAGCGGACGCCGCCGATCGGGTAGGCGTTCGGCAGGAGGCGCTGGCCGAGCATCGCCTCGAAGAGGTCCATGATCGCCTCGCGCTCCCTGATGGCGTAAAAGAGGACGGACTGCGCGCCTATGTCCAGGCCGTGAGTCCCAAGCCAGACGAGGTGGCTCGCGATTCGCTGGAGCTCGTCCAGGATGACGCGGATGTACTGCGCCCTCTTCGGGACCTCGACGTTAAGAAGCTTCTCCACCGCGCCTACATAGCCGTGGCAGTTGAGCACGGCGCCGACGTAGTCCAGCCGGTCGAAGATCGGCGTTGCCTGCTGCCATGTCCGGTACTCGGCCCACTTCTCGATTCCGCGGTGGAGGTAGCCGATGACCGACTCCATCCCGAGGACCCTTTCGCCGTCCAGCCTGACGAGCGCGCGGTAAACGCCGTGGGTGGCTGGGTGCTGCGGCCCGAGGTTCAGCTCGATCTCGCGGGTCTCCATTATTTCACGGAGGGGAGAGACCTTCTCCGCCTGCTCGTTAACTGCCATGGCGGTGCTCCTCGATTATCTTCCTCGCTTCCTCTATATCTTCCGGAAGGTAAACCGGCTTGCCGTACTTGTTCGATCGGATCATCTCCTCCTGCTTTCCCCCCAGCGGGAATTCCTTCCTCAGCGGGTGGCCCTCGAACTCCTCTGGAAGCAGGATGACTTTCAGGTCGGGGTGGCCCTCGAAGACTATGCCCAGAAGGTCGTGCGCTTCGCGCTCCATCCAGTCGGCGCCGGGCCAGACGGCGGTGGCCGTCGGGCAGGATTCTCCGTCGTCAAGCTGGACTTTCACCCTCAAGGAGTGTTTGTGCGCCAACGAATAAAGGTGGTAGGCGACCTCGAACTTCTTGTCGTTGACCGGAAAATGGGCGCCGGTCAGGTCGCTCAGATAGTCCATCGAGCAGGCGGCGTCATCCCTCAAGAATGAGAGAATCTCGGCCAGCTTGGCTTTGGGGACCATGACCACGGCCTCTTTGCAGGGGCTCTTGACGCCGGCCACCGCTTCGCCGAACTTCGCCTTAAGAGCGGCCGTCGCGCCGTTCTCCGCCACTTCCCCGGTTGATTCCCACTTCTTGGGGCCAGCGGGGACGGCCGGCTTGGGAGCCGGGGGCTTTGGTGGCGCCGGCTTTGCCTGCGCCTCGGCGGGAGATTGCTCGGCCGGCGGCGCCGCCGGTGATCCAGGTTGCTCTTTCTCGTCGCTCATCAAGAACCTCTATTTCAAAATCTGGCCGCTCTGAACCGTGTTGCCGGCCTCTTCGTACTTCGCAACGACTTCGGGAAGCTCTTCGCCCTTCGCCATCCACCCCTTGGTCGGACGCTCCTTGAGAACGGCTTTGCCGTAAGGGGCCTTGACCACCTCGGGATTCCTGATCTTGTCCTGGAGCTTCATCAAAGCGTAGAGCAGCGCCTCGGGCCTGGGGGGACAGCCGGAGACGTAAATGTCCACCGGCACCACGAGCCCCGCGCCCTGCAAGACGGCGTAGTCGTCGTACGGGCCGCCCTTTATCGCGCAGCTTCCCATTGCTATCACCCACTTCGGGTCGGGCATCTGGTCGTAAAGGCGCCTTACGATCGGGGCCATCTTCATCGAGATCGTCCCGGCGATGATCATGACGTCCGACTGCCGTGGAGATGGCCTGAAGACCTCCGAGCCGAACCTCGCGATGTCGTAGCGCGAACATGAAGTGCAGATCATCTCGATCGCGCAGCAGGCGAGGCCGAAGGTCATCGGCCAGAGGCTGTTTCTGCGGCAGTAGTCGAAAAGCGTGTCAACCTTGGCGAGCCCGACCCACGATGGGTAGGAGGCGCCGTTCGGGTCTGGGTTCATGCTTCCCACCTCAAGGCCCCTTTGATCCAGGCGTATAAATAGGCCGCGATCAGAAGGGCGAGAAAGACGAAAACCTCGACCACGCCGAAAAGGCCGAGTTTGTCGAAGGCCACGGCCCAGGGGAAGAGGAAGATCGTCTCGACGTCGAAGATCAAGAAGACGACCGCCACGATGTAGAAGTGAACCGAGAAGTTGCCCCTCGGCGACTCGCGGACGTCAATGCCGCACTCGTAAGGCTGCAATTTCACGTAGTCGAAGCGCTTGGGGCGAAGAAAAGCGCCGATGACCATTGTCAGCGGCACTATCAAAAGCGCTATAGCCAGGAAGATGCCGATAGGCAGGTACGCCATCATGGGCCACCCCTCATGGAGCGGCGGGCGGCCGCCCGCCGAAATAGAAGCGAGTAAACCACACCCGCCCGATTATGTCAAGCGCGCCAGAGCCTATCTTACTAATCCGAGCGGGAAAGGGTTAGCCCCTTCCCGCTCGGCGCTCGGCTTGGCAAAGCCAACCCTGGAGGGATGGTTTTGTATGTATTCCCAGGGCTTCGGCCTCGCTGCTCACCCATCCCCACTCCGAAGACCCCCTTCGCAAAGATGTCAACATTACTGGCGTCGGAGTA
>DAHXMK010000353.1 GCA_027365515.1 Candidatus Aminicenantota bacterium | reverse complement strand
TCGCGTACGCGAGAAGGTCCTTTACCAGCGCGTCGAGGCGGCGGATCTGCGAGAGCGCCTCCCTGAAAATCGCGAAGCGCGGGTCGCTCTCGACGTGAACGCCGCCCATGACCTCCATCGCGCCCCTCAGGCCGGCGATGGGGTTCTTTATTTCGTGAGCGATGGAAGCCGGGCTCTGCAAAGAAGCCCTTTCCTCGCCCAAGGTCGCCTTCAAGAATCTGGTGCGGGAGGATCTTCCGAACGTAATGGCCGACCCGCTGCAGATACAGCAGGTGCTGGCCAACCTCATCACCAACGCCGTTCAGGCAATGCCGGATGGCGGCACGGTCACCGTTGACGCCAACGCCGAGAAAGAGTGCATCGTGATGACCGTCGCCGACACCGGAACCGGCATCCCTCCCGAGGTCATGGCCAGCATGTTCAAACCCTTCTTCACGACGAAGCACGTCGGCACCGGGCTCGGCCTCTCCATCGTCCAGAGGCTGGTCCGCGGCCACGGCGGCTTGTGCGAGGTGTCATCGGAGCCGGGGAAAGGGGCCGTGTTCACGGTCCGCCTGCCCGCGGAAAAGAGGAAAAGCTGATGGCGAACGAGACGATTCTTCTTGTGGAGGACGAAAAGCTGATCCGCTGGTCGCTTGCGAACCGGCTGGCCAAGGAGGGCTTCCGCGTCCTGGAAAGCGACAAGGGCGGGCAGGCGCTCAAGACGCTCGACGAGACACAGGTGGATCTTCTCCTCCTCGATTACCGGCTGCCGGACATGGACGGCATTCAAGTCCTTCGCTCAGTGGGCAAGCGCTTCAGGGACCTGCCAGTCATAATGATGACCGCCTATTCCACGGTGGAAAGCGCCATCGAGGCGATGAAGCTAGGCGCCTTCGACTACCTGAACAAGCCTTTCGAGATGGACGAGATTCTCGTCACGATCCAGAAGGCGCTTGAGACGACGGCGCTGAAGCGGGAACTGGGGCGCTACCGCCGCGAGCACGAGGAGCGCTTCGGCCTGGGCAACCTCATCGGCCACAACCTCAAGATGCGCGAGGTATTCGACCTTGTGAAGAAGATAGCCGCATCATCCGCGACGACCATCCTCATCCAGGGCGAGAGCGGCACCGGCAAGGACCTTCTGGCCAACGCGATCCACTACGCCTCCGACAGGGCGAAGAAGCCCTTCATGACGATAACCTGCTCGGCCCTCCCGGAGACGCTCCTTGAGACCGAGCTCTTCGGCCAGGAGAAGGGCGGCTCGCAAGAAGCGGGCGGCACCAAGAAGGGCATCTTCGAGATGTCCGACGGAGGTACGGTCTTTCTCGACGAGGTCGGCGAGATAAGCGAGAACATCCAGGTGAAGCTCTTGAGGCTCTTGGAGGACCGCACGCTCAAGCGCACCGGCGGCGTGGCCGACATTCCCGTTGACGTGCGCGTGATCGCCTCCTCGAACGTTAGCCTCGAACAGGTGGCCAAGGAGGGGCGCTTCAGGAAGGACCTCTACTACAGGCTGAACGTCCTGCCCATATCGCTCCCTCCGCTCCGGGAAAGGCCGGAGGACATTCCACTCCTGGTGAAGCACTTCATCGAGCACTACAACCGGGAGTTCAAGAAGAACACTCTCGGGGCTAGCAGGGCGGCGATGCTCGCGCTCTCGGAGTACGCCTGGCCCGGCAACGTGCGCGAGCTGAAGAACCTGATCGAGCGCGTGATGATCCTTGAGAACAAGGAGGTCATTGACGTCGAGGACCTGCCGCGGGAGATCGTCGGGCGCCAGACGGAGGAGAACATCGAACAGCGCTTCGAACTTCCCCCTCAAGGCGTCGTGCTGGAAGAGGTCGAGCGCAGCCTCATCGAGCAGGCCTTGAAGAGGGCCGGCGGCAACCAGAGCAGGGCGGCGAGGCTTCTCGGCCTGACCAGGGACACGCTCCGGTACCGTCTCAAGAAGTTCAGCCTCGAAGGCACCGACGGCCAGTCCAAGTAGCAAGTTCCGCGGGCCATCACCCGCTTGGAGGAGCGAATGGTGACAGAGCAGCAGGGCAATCATACACCGGTCATACCCTCGAACCAGGCACTCCCAGAAATAACGGTAAAGGCGCTGATACTCGGCATCGTCCTTGCCGTGATCCTCGCCGCGGCCAACGGCTACCTGGGACTTTTCGCCGGCATGACCGTTTCGGCCTCGATACCGGCCGCCGTGATTTCAATGGCCATCTTTTCTCTTTTCAAGCGCAGCAACATTCTCGAAAACAACATCGTCCAGACGGCCGCTTCGGCGGGAGAGGCGGTTGCCGCCGCGGCGGTGTTCACCATTCCAGGCCTCGTCATTCTAGGCTTCTGGAAGGACTACAACTACTGGCAGACGTTTCTCATCTGCGCTCTTGGCGGCACGATAGGCGTTCTCTTCTCGGTGCCCTTGAGGCGGGCCCTCGTCGTCCAAAGCTCGAAGGAGATCAAGTTCCCCGAAGGCATCGCCACAGCGGAGGTGCTCAAGGCGGGACAGGCCGCCGGCGTGTCGGGAGAGAAAGGGTCGTTGAGCGCCATAATGGGCGCCGGCGTGGCCGGCGGCGTGCTCAAGCTCTGCCAGGAAGCGGGCTTGAAGCTCTGGTCATCCTCCCTTGAGCTGGGCACGAGAGCCGGAAGCGCCGTCGCCTACATCGGCAGCGACCTCTCCCCGGCGCTTCTTGGCGTCGGCTACATCGTCGGCCTCAACATAGCGGTGCTCGTTTTTCTGGGCGGGGCGCTCTCGTGGTGGATAGCAATTCCCATATACGCCGCGACTCATGGCTGGCCTGCCGCTGCAAACGGCGCACCGCTTGGAGCGGTTGACGGGGCGACGGCGCTATGGGCGACGCAGATCCGATACCTCGGCGTCGGGGCGATGTGCGTCGGCGGATTCTGGGCGATCATCCAGATGCGCAACCAGCTCCTGACCGGCGTCGTCAGCGGGCTGAGGGCTCTCAAGGACGAAAAGGCCGGTGGTTCTATAGAGCGGACGGACAAGGACATCCCGATGTTGTGGGTCATCCTCTGCGCCGTCGCTTCAATCGTTCCCCTCTTTTTCGTCTACCACCTCGTGGTCGCGAGCACGACGGTGAGCCTCGTGATGGCGGCAATCATGATCGTCGCCGGTTTCCTTTTCGCGGCGGTGGCGGGCTACATGGCCGGGCTCGTCGGCTCCTCCAACAACCCGATCTCCGGGGTCACCATCTCGACCATACTCTTCGCCTCGCTCGTGTTGCTCCTTTTCCTCGGCCACGGAAGCGCCACCGGCCCGGCGGCCGCCATCCTGATCGGCGCGGTCGTCTGCTGCGCCGCCTCGATCTCCGGGGACAACCTCCAGGACCTCAAGGCCGGCTACCTCGTCGGCGCCACGCCTTGGAAGCAGGAGTTCATGCTCATCCTCGGCGTTCTCAGCTCGGCCTTCGTCATCGCCCCTGTGCTAAAGGTCTTGAACATGAAGTATGGCGTCGGCGTCCCGATGAACGCCGACGCGGCCTGGACGGCGGCTCATCCGTCCCCTCTTCCTGCGCCCCAGGCGACGCTGATGGCCTCAGTGTCGCGAGGCGTCTTTCAGGGCGGCCTGCCTTGGACGATGGTTTCCATCGGCGCCGTCATCGCCGTGGGAATCATCTGCCTCGACCTCTTCCTGAAATCTCGCCAGAGCAGCTTCAGGACGCCGGTCCTCGCGGTGGCGGTGGGAATTTATCTGCCATTCAAGCTCTCTGTCCCGATCCTCGCGGGCGGCCTGATCTCCTACTTCGTCTCGCTCGCAAGGGCTAAGCGCGAACGCGGCGCCTCGGGCGAATTGGCGGCGAAGCTGAAGGATGCGTCGGAGCGCGGAGACAGGCTGGGGCTTCTCTTCGCCTCCGGCCTCATTTCCGGCGAAGCCTTGATGGGGATTTTGCTTGCCGTGCCGATTACGCTGGCCGGCATATGGCCCGTCTTTCAAGGGGACTTCCTGGCCGTCGTGAAGGAGCCGCCCTTTGGCGGCTGGCCCGGCCTCGCGGCGATGTGCCTGCTCGTCTATTTCCTTTACAGGCTGGTCATGAAGCCCACGCGCGAAACCAGATAGGGCGCTATGTTTCCGGAGGCGGCGGTTTTCGATCTCGACGGCACGCTGATTGACAGCAGGCTGGACGTGCTCGCGGCCTTTCATCACGCCTTCGAGGAGATCAACGAGCCGCCCCCTCCGGATGATCTGCTCGTCGCGACGATCGGCCACAGGCTCCGGGACTGCTTCCGGCCCTTCTTGAAAGACGACGCCCGCTGCGACGAGGCGGCCGCCTGCTTTCGCTCATGGTATGAAGGCCACTACCTCGACAACACTTTTCCCTTTCCGGGAATAGGTGAGGCCTTGCAAGAGCTTTCAACCAAGATGCCTCTCGCCATCGCGACGATGAAGAAGGGATATTTCTCGCGGAAGCTGGTCACCCACTTCGGCTGGGACAAGTACATCTCGTTCGTCGTCGGGGCCGAGGAGGGCCTGCCTTCAAAGCCCAACCCGGCTATGCTTTTATTCGCCCTTGAGAAACTTGGCGCCGCTCCGGCGGCATCCGTTTACGTCGGCGACACCGACGTTGACGCCGCTACCGCCGGGGCGGCAGGCTCGCCTTTCTGCTTCGCCTCATGGGGTTATGGCTCGATGACCGACGGCCAGCGAGCCATGGCCACTGTTTCGGCGCCGGACCAATTGGTTTCGGTCCTGCTCTCATAGAGCCGTCCCGCCGTCACGATATCCTACTAACGCAGCCGGAAGTTCACGGTGATGAACTTGATGACTCGAACCGGCGCACCCGCGTCATTCGAGCTTCTGGTGAAGCGCCACCTCCTTACCGCATCGAGGG
>DAHXMK010000351.1 GCA_027365515.1 Candidatus Aminicenantota bacterium | reverse complement strand
GAGTTCGTCAGGCGCGGCGGATTGATCCCGGCTCCGGTCACCTCCTTGAGGAACTAGGCGGGCAAATGAGAAAAAGATTGCTACCGGCTCTTGTCTTGGCGGCTGGCCTCTCGCTTTCACTACTGGCCGCCTCCTCCTATTTTCCCGAGTTCTACCACCTCTATAACCCCAAGGAGGGCCACTGGTCCAAGTACGACATCATAGACAGCCAGAAAGAGAAAGCTACGCTTACATTTGCCGTCGTAGGTTCGGAAGGGGCAAACACGTGGCTTGAAGTGACCAGCGCCGGGGAGGGCGGCTCGGGAACGGTCGCTTACCTGGTAAGCGGCGATCCCACGGACGACGCCAACGTCTTGGCGATAAGGGTGCGGCAGCCGGACGGACGGCTTCTCGAAATAAACCGCGCCACGCTCGAAAAGCTCAAGGCTGAGGGGCAGCAGGCTTTCGGCAAGCCGGCGCTTCCCATCGGGCCGACGGTAGGCAAGCTTCAGGCTTTTCCGGACGAGACGCTCCAGGTCGGCGGCCATTCGCTGAAGTGCCAGCACATCAAAGTGGTCGGGGCGGACAACCAGAGCTCTGAAGTGTGGACAAACGAGGAGATTGCGCCGTTCGGACTGGTGAAGCTGATAAGCGGCGAGGAGAGCGTCGTCCTGCTCGACTACGGAAGGGGCGCGAAACCGTCGCTTACCGGCCAAGCCGTTCCGCTCACCGTGGAGTAGGAGACCGCAATGAAGAAAGAAGTCATCGCCACTTCCAAGGCGCCCAAGGCCATTGGCCCATACTCGCAGGCGGTGAAGGCGAACGGCCTTGTCTTTACATCCGGCCAGATAGCCTTGGATCCGGAAACTGGCGCCATATCGGGCCAGAACGTCCAGGCCCAAACTCGAAGGGTGCTGAATAACCTGCAAGCGGTTCTTGAGGCAGCCGGGAGTTCAATCGGCCTCGTCGTCAAAACCACGGTCTATCTGAAAAACATGGGTGACTTCGCCGCCATGAACTCCGTCTACGGCGAGTTTTTCGCCGGCGAGCCTCCGGCCCGCTCCACCGTAGAGGTGGCGAGGCTTCCCAAGGACGTGCTCGTCGAAATAGAGGCCGTGGCGCTGGCTGGAGAATAGCGGCAAAAATGCGAGGCCGGAGAGCCTTGAGCTCTCCGGCCTCGCATTCCAATCACGATGCCTTGTTATCTGCAATTGGTCATAATGTCTTGGTACTCTTTGGAAGACAAGAGTGCGTTTATAATGTCAACCCGCTTGGCCTTCTTCTGCTGCAGCTCGGCAAGTTGGACCTGCATGCCGGCCTCGTCTGGTTCCCTTCCTAGGACGGCCTGGTAAGCGTCGCGAACGAACTGCCGGTCGCTCTTATTCCTGGAAACGTACTCCTGCGACGAGAAGAACTCCCTGTAGATATCTTCTCTCGTAGTGTTGGAACCCAGTTTTCCAAGCCACATAGCCATGCCGGCTTGGTCCGGCTGTCTGTCGAGAACGCTCCGGTATAGACCGGTGAGGAATTGCTCGTTGCTGGCACAAGGTTTGCCTAGAGCGTTGTCCAGGTTGACTACAGCCGGGATGACCGGTTTCGTCCCTTCGGTGGAAGCGGCTTGTTGAGTTGACGCTTCCGCAGGAGTCTCCTTGGGCTGCGTCGGGCGCGATGTTGGCTTCGGCGCTTTCTTCACCGGCGCCGTTTCGGCGGGCGGGGTCACCGCCTCCTGGCTTGGTTCCGAAGATGGGGCGACTGGCTCAACCTGTTGTTCCGCGGCCTGTGGGGCTTGCTCCGCCGTCACCGGCGGCTGGCTTTCGGATTGGGTCGCCTGAGGTTGCTGCTCGGCCATGGCGGCCTCCTGCTGTGCCAGTTGCGCCTGTTCGAACGCCACCTTCTGCCGGTGCTTCCACCAGAAGAATCCTCCTACGCCGGCGGCGGCCATCAGAAAGAAGACAAACACCGCTCCTATCAGGAGGAAAATCACCAGGCCGGACGATTTCTTCTTCGGGGGATTCGGCGCCGCCGGTGCCGCTGGGCCGGTTGCGGCTGGCGCGGCCTGCACTGGTGCGGGAGGCTTTGGCGGCGGGACCTGCGTCCTCGCGGCTTGAGGAACGCTGGGCGCCTGCGTCCTGGCCGCTGGCTGAGCTGGGGCTGCCGGCCGTGGAGGAGCCGCTGGCTGCTGGTTCACGGCTGGGATCGGAATGGTCGGAGGCATCTCCCTCGCCGGGGCGCCCCCATCTTTT
>DAHXMK010000342.1 GCA_027365515.1 Candidatus Aminicenantota bacterium | reverse complement strand
ATGAGCATACTCGGCATCGCCTGCCCGTACCTGCTTCTCCCGGTCGCGCCAGCCAGGAACATCACGATTCTCCTGGAGGTCGCGGTGAGGAACCTCCTCTTGAAACGCAAGGGGATAAACTCGGCGCGCGCTTTCGCTAGGCTTCACCAGGAGACCATGGACACGAAGGACAATGAGCCGTAAGACCCTTTACGTCGTGACGGGAATGTCTGGCGCCGGAAAGACGCAGGTCATAAGGTGTCTTGAAGACGCCGGCTTCTACTGCGTCGAACACCTGCCATTGGACCTATTTCCAAAATTCATGGACCTTCTCGAAGGCTCGACGGACGAGCTCGGCTCGCTGGCGGCGTTGGGGCTCGACTTGAGAAGTATCGTGATGTTCCTGGCGGGAGCGACAGGGAGAAGCAAGTACGGGCAGGGTATGCCTAGAATGCTTATTTGCGGTTCGTCCACCCCAAGCCTGTCGTAAGTCCTTCCCTCGCGCCACGCTTCCAGCTCGACGACGAGGTCAACCTCCTTTTGGGCCTGGGTCGCCACCACGCCGAAAAGGTCCTTGATGTTCACGATGCCAACGCCGCGAAGCTCCATGTGGTACTGGAGCATTTCGGGAGCGCGCCCCACTAGCTGTTCGCCCTTCTTTCGTATCTCGACCATGTCGTCGCTTACGAGCCTGTGGCCCCTGACGACGAGGTCGAGCGCGCTCTCCGACTTTCCGACGGAGCTTTCCCCGACAAGGAGGAGGCCGACTCCGTAAACGTCGAGGAACGACCCGTGCGTCGTAATCCTTGGCGCCATGAGGTCGAGAAGCCGGTCCGTTATCACGCTTATGACGTAAGAGCTGGTCTTCGGGGAGCGCATGAGCGGCGTGTTGGTGGCGTCCGCCACCTCGACGAGCGCCGGCGTCGGAGCAAGCCCTTTCGTGATGAGGAAGAGGCAGACGCCGCGCTTCAATACGACTTCGAGCGTCTTGCGCTGATCGGGGCCGCCGTGGCGGGAGAGGTAATTTATCTCCGTCGCCCCCAAAATCTGAATCCTGTCAGGGTGAATATACTCCGGGTCCCCGGCGAGGCCGAGGCCCGGCTTCTGGATGCGCGGGTTCCCGATCTCGCGGTCGAGGCCCGAACCGCCGGCGATCAATTCCAGTTCAAGCTCCTTGAAGGAGTCCATGAACTGCCGCGCGGAGAGCCTTGGATGAAACTCCTGCCCGGAGAGGACTCTCAAGGCTTACCCGGCGCCTCTACGAGGCAAAGCTCGCCGCCGTCGTCCTTGAAGAGGACCTGAAGCCTCGAGCTCTTGGCGTCCCTGAAGACAACGAGCGGCGCCCCGAGTTCCCTCAACTGGAGCATGGCGTCCTCTACGCTCATCGGCTTCGGCAGAAACAGATCGCTCCGCCTGCCTGGGCCCGCCTCTTTCCGCCGCTTTGGCGGCTCCTCTTCCTCGTCAGCGGCCCCCTCCTGGCTCGTGGAGGCCTCCACGTTTCTGTTTCGCCCGCTCAGCCTTCGCCCCTTATCTTTCTTGGCTTGCTGTTCGATGGAATCGGCGGCCTCGTTTATGGCCATGTACATGTCCTCCGCCATTCCCTTGGCTTTGTAAATTCTGTCGTGCGAGCAGTGGATCATCAGCTCGGCGTGATGGACTCTCCGCTCCACCTGCAACGAGACGTGGGCGGACACCATCGGCCCGGTGAACCTTTCGAGCTTTTCGATCTTTTTCTGCGCTTTGGCCCTGAGCGCGTCGGTGAGGGTGACGTTTTTTCCCGAGAAGTTGACGTTCATGCGTCCCTCCTTTTGGCGGTCACGCCTTTGCGGGCGCCTTGCGGCGCGCGGATGTCGGTATGTTCAGCTCTTCCCTGTACTTCGCTACGGTCCTTCTAGCCAGCAAAATGCCCTCCCTTTTGAGTATGT
>DAHXMK010000334.1 GCA_027365515.1 Candidatus Aminicenantota bacterium | reverse complement strand
TCTGGCAGGTGGAATGGAGCACATGTCGGGCGTTCCCTATTCCGTTCCGGGCGCCCGCTGGGGCTGCCGGCTCCAGGACCAGGTCTTCTCCGACGACCTAATCCACGCGCTCTACGCCGGCTCCCAGCTGCTGCCGGGCCTTGAGAAGGGGCCGGTCAAGGAGGGCGGCGTGGTCGAGCTCTATCGTGGAAAGCCTTATATCATGGGTGTCACGGCGGAGCTCATAGCCCAGATGTACGACTTGAGCCGCGAGGAGATTGACGAAGTGGCGCTTAAAAGCCACAATGCCGCGGAGCGCGCCACGGGCGACGGAAGCTTCAAGGAGGAGATCGTTCCGGTCGAAATCCCGCAGAAGAGAGGCAAGCCGCCCGTCATATTCGAGAAGGACGAGCAGTTTCGCCCTGGCGTGACGATGACGGATCTCGCGCAAATGCCGCCCGCCTTCATTCCAAAGACCGGCAAGACCACCGCCGGCAATTCATCGGGAATCAACGACGGCGCGAGCGCGATGGTCATCATGTCGGCTGAGAAGGCCAGAGAGCTTGGCGTCAAGCCGCTCGCCAGGATCAAGGCGGTGGGCCGAGGGGGGTGCCACCCCTCCGTGATGGGGCTGAGCCCGGTGCCGGCGGTGCGGGACCTGCTTGCCCGCTCCGGCTTGAAGCTCGCCGACTTCGAGCTGGTAGAGGTCAACGAAGCTTTCGCCGCGCAATACCTCGGCGTGGAACGAGAGCTGGGCCTGAACCGCGAAATCGTCAACATCAACGGCTCCGGCATAGGGCTCGGCCATCCCGTCGGTTCGACCGGCTGCCGCATAATGGTCACCTTGGTTCACGCGATGAAGGCGCGAGGCAAGAGCCTCGGCCTCGCCACCCTATGCGGCGGAGGCGGCGTCTCGATGGCCGCGGCGATAGAGATGGCTTAGGCCTGGTTTGCCGAGATGGCTATGTCCGAAAAATTCCGGCTGATTGCTGCTTCGGTACAGGACGATGTTCGCGACTGGTCCAGCGACCGCATATGGTGGTGGCGTGCGCCGATACTTGCCTGGTGCTTCTATATTGCCGTCCGCCACATGGCCGACCCTTTATACACGAGCCTTTTCGGAGGAATAAACCTCGGCATCCACGAGGCCGGGCACCTCGTCCTCTCTTTCATGCCGAAGCTGATCATGGCTTTCGGGGGAACGCTTTTTCAGTGCGCGGCGCCGGCCGTCGCTGCGTGGCTCTTTCTTCGCCAGCCCGATTATTTCGCCGTGCCCTTCTGCGGCGCCTGGCTAGCGGACAATCTTTACGGCGTGGCGGCCTACATGGGCGACGCCAGGGCGATGGAACTTCCGCTCGTCTCCGTGGGCGGCGGAGAAGCCGACCACGACTGGAACTACATGCTGGGCGCGTTGGGGCTTCTGAATTTCGACACGGCCCTGGCGGCGTTCGTCCGCGCGGCCGCTTTCATTCTGATGGCCGCTTCCATCGCGGGAATGGCGTGGGTGATATGGACGATCGCCCGCGCCAAGAGGGCTTAAGAGAAAAGAACGCCTTCATGCCAGTGGCGAGCGATTGTCACGGAGTGCCGGCGTAGCGGCTTTGCCCGAGCTTGAGAAGCCCGCGCTTCTCGACTAACTTTCCCCGATTCTGTTACGCTGTTGTCATGGTGGAAGGAGAGAAAACGTGCATGCTCTGATCGTCTGGCTCTCCGGCTTGGCTTGGGGCATCGCCGGCTGGACTGCGATAACCGTGGCGGCGGAGATTCTGGCCGTTCTGACGCTTCCCTCCATTCTCATGCAGCGCAGGGGACAGCCGTTGGCCGCCCTCTCCTGGGTCCTTGCCCTCGTTTCCCTTCCCTTTCTGGGAGTCATCGCCTGGTGGCTCTTCGGCCGCTCGCACCTCAAGAGAAAGCGCCGGCGGCGGGCGACTTCCCGCTGGGAAATCGCCAAAGGGTTCGCCTCACTGCGCCCCGAGGCGCTCTCCCAACTTCCCGGGGAAGACTCGCCCTTTTATTACTTCAGGCACATGCGCGTCCCAGCGGCTGACGCCCCAGGCATTTTCCCGCCCGTCGCTGGAAACAGCGTGGAGCTTCTTCTGGATGGGGATCACGCGTACGATGCCATCGAGGCGATGATCCGAGATGCGAAACACCACGTCCACCTGCTGTTTTATGCCTGGGCGCCGGACGCGGCCGGGCGCAGGTTCCGCGACCTTCTCGTCGAGAAGGCCGCCTCCGGAGTGGCCGTGCGCGTGCTTCTGGACGCGATGGGGAGCTTCTCCATGAGCTCCGCCTTCATGCGGCCCCTCGTCGAAGCGGGCGGCAAAGTGGCCTACTTCATGCCCGCAAGGTTTTTCAGAAGGTCGCTCTCCCTCAATTTCAGAAACCACCGGAAGATCGTGGTCGCCGACGGCCGCACGGCCTACATCGGCGGGCTCAACATCGGCGATGCCTACCTTCGCGGATGGCGGGACATGGGCCTCATCCTCGAAGGGCCGGTTGTGGCCCACCTCCAGGAGGTCTTCGGCGAGGATTGGTTCTTCGCCACGCGCGAGAGCCTCGCCGAGCCGCTTTACCTTCCCAAGGATGCGGGCGAGGG
>DAHXMK010000331.1 GCA_027365515.1 Candidatus Aminicenantota bacterium | reverse complement strand
ATGAGCATGGGGCTCTTCGCCCTCTGCCTCAGGTGGCTCACGCCGTGGCAGGCGGCGCTCTGCGCGCTGGCGGCCCTCCTGCACAACCTCTATCTTTTTCCGCATTACGGCATGAAGAAGCTCGAACGCCCGGAGGAGAAGGAGCGCGGCTACTCCGGCATGATCGGCTACCCCGCCGTAATACTGGTTATTATTGTCCTCTCCCTCTTTTGGACAATTCTTGATCCCGGATGGGCGCTCCCTTTTGCAGGAGGTCACCTCCTCAAGTGGGACTGGCGGATTCGCCTTGGCTTGGCCGTGGCGGCTTGGGCTTTTCTCGCCTTCGGTGATGCCTTCGGAGCATTGTGCGGGATGTTTCTCAAGGGACCCAAGCTCCCATGGAACATCAAGAAGACTTGGTCGGGATTGTTAGGGTTTGTCATCTTTGGAACCGCAGGCGCATATGGAGTCAGTCTTTTCGTAGGAGCATCAACATGGCATGGCGGGTGCCTTTTCTGGGAAGGGTATCTTCCGACAGATCACTTCTCGATTCTATTGATCGCCGGAATAGTAGCGGGAATCATCGAAACGCTTCCAGATCAAATTGACGACAATCTTACTGTTCCTCTTGCCGCTTGGGCAGTTATTGCATTGGGCATGGTGAATATTCCATGGTGGATTAATATTGCCGAGTCATCCACCAACTTCCCGTGGAAACCTGGCTCGCTGTTGGCTGTTCTTCTGGTCAATGCCGCGTTAGCCTCCATCGCTTTCTGGCGCGGATGGGTTGACAAGTGGGGCTTTCTTCTCGGTTTGATTTTCGGCGCCATCGTGGCATTTGGCTTCGGCATTCCCGGCTACGCCTTGCTTCTCCTCTTCTACCTGGTAGCCAACGGCTCGACCTACTACGGGAAGAAGGTGAAGGAACAGCGCGGCATCGCGGAAGCGCACGGCGGCCAGCGGCGCACCGGCTCGGTTTTCTCAAAGGGCTTCGTTCCGGCAATCTTTGCGTTGCTCTCTTTCCAGGCATTCGTGGCCTCGCTCGCAACCTACGCGGCGGATACGGCCGCCTCCGAATTCGGCAAGACCTCGCGCGGCAGAACCTTCTCCATAAAATCTTGGAGGGTCGTGCCGCCGGGAAGCATTGGCGCCATATCGCTGAAGGGCACGCTGGCCGGCCTCTTCGTCCTCTGTATTTTTGGCGCGATGATCTGGTGCTGGTGCTGGTTCTCTCCGCTGTTCCCATTTCTGCCCAGATCGGAAGGCTTTCCATTCCTCGGCTTTTTCCTCGCCACGATCTTCTGCTTCTTCTTCGAGTCGTGGTTCAACGAGTGGAACGAGCCGCGCAAGTTTTTCTCCAAGGAGATCGTTCACGTGATGCTGGGCGGTTTGGCCGGCATGCTCACCTACGCGCCTGAAATCGCCAAATCCATCTGGCTTTTGTTGAGGGGGACGACATGAACCTCAAACCGTGGGTTTCGATGGCAAGGCCCTTCACGCTGCTTCCTCCGCTGTTGGGAATACTCTCCGGCTCGGCGTGCGCGTGGGGCTCGGCGCACAACCCCTACAAGGCTTTCAACTGGGAGATCTTCTGGGTGCTGGTTGTCAGCTCCTTCTGCGCGTCGCTGATGAACGCGGCATCGAACATCATCAACCAGGTTTACGACCTCGATATTGACAAGGTGAACAAGCCGAAACGGCCCTTGTGCACCGGCGAAGTCTCGGTCAGCGCCGCGTTCTGGGGCTCGATCGCGATGTACGCGGTGGCGCTCGTTCCTATATGGTGGATCGTCCCGCCGCCCTACGACGCTTCGTTCTCCACGCGCACCTTCGCCCCATGGACGGCCCACGCCTGCTTCTGGATTTACCTGGGCGGCCTCGCATGCACCTTCATCTATTCGGCCCCCGCTTTCGGGCGGACGAAGGCCAGGGGCATCTGGGCCAACGTGACCATAGCGGCGGCGCGCGGCGAGCTTCTCAAGGTCGCCGGCTGGGCGATGATAGCGCAAGTCACGCTGTGGGAGCCGTGGTACCTTGGGGCGCTTTTCTTCTTCTTCCTGTTGGGTGCCTCGTCCACGAAGGATTTCTCCGACATGAAGGGAGACGAGGCGGGAGGCTGCCGGACATTGCCGGTCGTTTACGGCCCGAAGAAGGCGGCCTGGATGATAGCCCCCTCTTTCGTACTGCCGTGGCTTCTGCTTCCGATCGGGCTCGTGCTGGGAGACGGACGCGGCGGCAAGCTCCTCACCGGCAGTCCGACGCTTCTCCTCCTTCTCTGCGCGTTGTTGGTCACGTGGGGCGCATACACCTTCTATCTGATCGTCCGGAATCCCGACGAGCTTGCTTACACCGAGAACCACCCTTCATGGACCGAAATGTACGGCATGATGATGGCCGCTCAGATAGGCTTGGGGTTGGCCTATTTGGTTCGGTTTTAGAAGCTCGGAGGAGCGTTGCTCGTCTCGCTTATCGCCGCGATGGCGAAGAACAGGGTGATAGGCAGAAGCGGCAAAGTGCCTTGGCGCCTCGAAGAGGACATGGCCTACTTCAAAAAGACGACTCTCGGCCATCCCCTCATCGTTGGCCGCAAGACCTGGGAGACGCTCGGCGGGCCGCTTTCAGGGCGAGAAATGGTCGTGCTGTCGCGGCAAGACGGTTACCGCGCGCCAGGATGCAGGGTGGCTAACTCGATAGAGGCCGCGCTCGGCCCGTACAACAGCGGCCCGGACGAAGTCTTCGTCGCCGGGGGCGAGCAGGTTTACAGGCTGGCGCTACCTCTTGCCGGCAGGATATGCCTCACGATCGTAGAGGGGCGGTACGAGGGTGACGCCTTCTTCCCCTCTTTCGGGGACGATGAGTTTTTGCCGGCCTCGACAACAAAAGCGGCGTCGGGCCGGTGCTCCTTTCTGGTTTACGAGCGCGTCCTAAGGAGGCTCGAATGAGCGAAAGGATCAACAAGCGTTGGCGGCTTGCCGCCTATCCGGAGGGGATGGTTGACGAGAGCGCCTTCCAGTACATGGAGGCGCCGGTGCTTCCGCCGCAGGAGGGGCAGGTTCTTGTCAAGGTGATCTGGCTTTCACTGGACCCATACATGAGAGGCCGGATGAGCCCGATGAAGAGCTACGTCGAGCCGATGAAGGTCGGGCAGACAATCACCGGCCAGTCCGTCGCCGAGGTGATCGAGTCCCGCCATCCAGGCTTTCAGAAGGGGGACCTGGCGCTCGCCTTCACCGGCTGGCAGAGCTACGCCGTCATGGCCGGCGATGAGCTTGAGAAGATCGCGCTGCGGCCGGCAAAGGCATCGTACGCGCTGGGAGTGCTCGGAATGCCCGGGCTGACGGCCTATTTCGGCCTTCTCGAAGTTGGCAAGATCAAGGAGGGTGAGACCGTCCTCGTCTCTGGCGCCGCCGGAGCAGTGGGCTCCGCGGCCGGTCAGATCGCTAGGATCAAGGGATGCAAGGCAATCGGCGTGGCCGGGTCCGACGAGAAAACCGAGTGGCTCACCAAAGGGCTCGGTTTCGACGCCGCAGTGAACTACAAGGCACACGCCGATCTTCGCGAAGCCCTTTCGGGACTCTGCCCAAACGGAATTGACGTCTATTTCGACAACGTCGGCGGCGCTGTGAGCGATGCCGCCATCGGCCTCATCAACCAGAAGGCGCGCATCGTCGTCTGCGGCCAGATCGCCCACTACAACGCAAAGAACCCGCCACGGGGGCCGAGAATTCTTGCGAGCTTGCTGATCAACAGGGCGCGCGCCGAGGGCTTCATCGTTTACGACTTCCAGTCCCGCTTCAAGGCGGCGCTCGTCGAGCTTCAGCGTTGGATGTCCGAAGGCCGCCTCAAAACCAAGGAGACGGTAGTGGAAGGCATCGAGAACGCTCCGAAGGCCTTCCTCGGCCTCTTCGAAGGCGCCAACACCGGCAAGCTTCTCGTGAAGGTCGGGGATATCGAATGAAAGGCGGCGCCTGATGGGCGAAACCGTCACGCTGGCGGGCTTCATGGGCAGCGGCAAAAGCACCGTCGGCCGCCTTCTCGCCATGAGGCTGAAGCGCCCATTCAAGGACACCGACGCCGTCATCGAGGACCTGGAGGGGATGTCCGTAGCGGAGATCTTCAAGCAGAAGGGCGAGGAGCACTTCCGCGATATCGAGAGGCGCGTCATTCTTTCAACGCCGGAAGAGGGGGAGAGGGTCCTGGCAGTCGGCGGGGGCGGCTTCACCCAGGAGACCATACCTTATTTGAACCGCCTCGGCCCGACGGTCCACCTGGACCTCACGTTCCAGGAGGCCGTCCGGCGAGTTGGCCGCGATCCAAGGCGCCCGTTGGCAAATTCGCCGGACCTTTTCGGGCTCTTCATCAAAAGGCGGGCGCTTTACGCGAGGGCGACACACCGGGTATGGACCGAGAACCTGACGGTGGACGAGGTGGTTGACGCGGTGGCCCGGCTGGTTTAACCTGCCCCTTGAGACGAGGGTAAATGGCGAACAGGCGCTTCCTTATCATTTCGGACGTTCACGCGAATATGGAGGCCCTTTCCGCGGTGCTTCGCGCCGTCAGCCGCCGCCGTTACGACAAGGCGATCTGCCTCGGCGATCTGGTAGGCTATGGAGCAAACCCGGACGGCGTCGTGAGCAGGCTGAGGAAGATTCCAAGGATGGTCATCGTCCGAGGCAACCACGACAAAGTGGCGGCCGGCCTGGCCTCCCCCGAAAACTTCAACGCCGCCGCCAAGCGGTCGGCGGAATGGACCGCGTCTAAGCTTTCTAAAGAAAACCTGGCCTTTCTCCGCCGGCTGCCTCAGGGCCCCGTGGAGCTGGGCGAAGGGATAACGATCTGCCACGGCACAATGGTGGACGAGGACGCCTACCTCTTCTCCGATTACGACGCCTACGAGATTTTCAAGTGCTGCGCCTTCGACGTCTGCTTCTTCGGCCACAGCCATTACCCGTGCGCCTTCAAACAGGCGGGCGGCTCGATAGAGTTCATCCAATTGAGAGGCGAAAGCCACGAGTTGATTCTTGAAAAGGGGGCGCGCATCCTCATCAATCCCGGTTCCGTCGGCCAGCCGAGGGACAGGAACCCGCTCGCATCGTTCGGGGAATACTATCCAGACAGCCGCAGGTTCGTCCTCAAGAGAGTCTCGTATGCCATGGAAAAGGCCAGAATGAAAATCATCAAGGCCGGCCTGCCCGAGAACCTGGGCAACCGCCTTCTGGCGGGAACATGATCATAGGGCTCAACACCCACGTCAGCCAGGACGGCAGCGACTACCACGTCCAGATCGAAGACTTGGACGGGCCGAAGGAGCTTGAAGTCAGGGTTTACCTCGCCGGCAGAATCGCCTTCCAGAAAAGGCAGAGCTACGCTGCCGCCGTCGAAGGCCTCGCAAACCCAAAGCACATCGAAGCCGCCGTGCAGGAGGAGATGGCGAAGCTCTTCGCCCTCGTGAAGGCGGCGATCACGAAAGGCCGGATCAAGTAAAAGCCGCCTTTTGCCGCTCCGCGCTTCATTCCATTTTTTTCCACGCAAGCATGGCGTCGCCGTAGGAGTAGAAGCGGTAGCCCGTGGCGACGGCCTCCCTGTAAGCCCCGAGCACGCGTTCACGGCCGCAGAGCGCCGAGACCAGCATGATGAGCGTGGAGCCGGGAAGGTGAAAATTGGTCACGATGCCGGAGACGGCGCGGAATTTGAAGCCTGGTGTGATGAAGAGGTCCGTTTCCCATTCGCCGTCTCTCACTTCGCCGTGGCGGGCCATCTGGTCTTCCAGCGACCTCGTGACCGTAGTCCCGACCGCGACGACTCGCCTTCCGTTCTTTAGCGCGCCGTTTATGGCCGAAGCGGAGGCCGGGCTTATGAAGTAGCGCTCGAAATCCATCTTGTGCTCGCCGACCTCTTCCGACGTGACCGGCTTGAACGTCCCGGCACCGACATCGAGCCGTATCCTCGCGCTCTCTATCCCTCTAGCTTCGAGGCCGGACAGTACCCTTGGCGTGAAATGAAGCCCCGCCGTTGGGGCGGCCACCGAAAACCCCTTGTCCGCGTAAACCGTCTGATAGCGGCGCTCGTCTTCCGGCTCGTCGTCCCTCTTGATGTACGGGGGCAGAGGAACGTGGCCCCACCGGGCAAGGAAAACCTCCGCATCGTCGCCTTCAAGAATGACCACGGCTTTCCCGCCGCCGTTTCTTTCAACTACTCTTACGGAGGCGCTCTTTGAAAGCGAGACCACGCTGCCCATGGGAAGCCTGCCCCCCGGCCTCAGAAGCGCCTCCCACGCATTTCCGCCTATGGGGCGAAGAAGAAATACCTCGGCCTTTCCGCCACCCGCGCGCCTTCCCAGCAGACGGGCTTTTATGACCCTTGTGTCGTTGAAGACGATGAGATCGCCAGGCGAGAGCTGTTCGGGAAGGCGGCGGAACCGCTCATGGACCGGCTGGCCGCGTTCAGGCAGAACCATCAGCCTCGAAGCGTCGCGCGGCTTGGCCGGGTACGCGGCCACCATCTCTTTCGGAAGTTCATATTGAAAGTCGGAGAGCTTCAATCCGGTCAACCGCCCTTGCCCTGGGCGCGCCGCTTCGCCCAACCCTTGAGGAAGGCAACCGCTTGGCGCCGGTCCGCCACTTCGCCTGCCACCTGCCTCTCCATCAGCGCGTCGAGGGCAAGCCCCAGTTCGGGCCCGGGCCTCGGCATCTTCAATATTTCCAGCGCCTCTAATCCGTTGACCAGCTTCGGAAGCTTTCGGAGCGACTCGCCTTCTTTCCTCGCGACGCCAAGCGCCTCTCGGATGAATTCCGCCAGCGAGGCCATGTTCTCCTCGTGGCCGTCGCCCTTCGATGCGCTCTTGTCGGCGTAAGAAAGCGCCAGCAGGTTGTTGAGCCTTGGGCCGAAGTCGTGGACCAGCCTTCTCGTCGCCGTATTTCTGGGAGAGGTTTTCAAAAGGGCGAGCGGCCTCAGGTGGTGGAGGCAGAGTTCCGACACGGCCTGCACCTTCTCGTTTGAAAAGCGCCACCGTTTGAGCGCCTTCTCGGCAAGCTCGGCGGAAAACTTCGGGTGGCCGTAGAAATGGGCGTGCCCCTCTTCGTCCTCCGTCCTCGTCAAGGCCTTGCCGGAATCGTGGAAAAGCGCGGCGAGCCTTAGAGCTACGAAGTCAACTTCGTCCTGGCCGAGATCAAGCTCGCTCATCCATGGAGGCGGCCCGTCGAGAGCGGCGAAAGCCTCCATCGTGTGCTTGAATCCCCCTTCTGCAATGGCTAGTGCAGTCAGAACTCCCCTTGTGTGC
>DAHXMK010000325.1 GCA_027365515.1 Candidatus Aminicenantota bacterium | reverse complement strand
CGATGAAATAGACGCTGACCACCATGAAGCCAACAACAAGCACCCATATCTTCATCGGGATGATGAAGAAAAGCAGTACCTTGGTCTGCGGAAAGTAAACAGCGTAGGCAGCCAGTATCCCGAACAGTGCGCCGCTCGCGCCGATGATGACGACGTTCCCTTGTGGCATGAAGGCGCCGAGTACCCCGCCTGAAAGCGCCGCGCCGAAATAGAGGATCAGGAATTTCTTGAGCCCCATGAAAAGCTGCAAGTCCCCTCCGAAGAAATAGAGGGTCAGCATGTTGAAGATCAGGTGCATCGGGCTGCCGTGAAGGAAGGCGTAGGTGAGAAGCGTGTAGATGCGGTCTGGAAAAACGTGGCCGGGAACCAGCCCGAACATCGCGGAGAGCCTGTCAATCGAGCCGGGGAAGGGGCCTGGAGAAAAGGCCTGAAGAAGAAAAATGGCCACGTTGACGCCTATCAGCGTCCCCACGGCCCTCGTCCAAGTCCCCCCGAGCCTTACCTGATAATTGCCATACAACGGGCGCGCCTCCAAGAAATCAGAGTATAGCACGCCGGCGCAGGACGGGGCCGACACTTTGATTAGCCACGCACGAACTAGCCGATTGCCACAGCAAGAACAAAGACCAACGAATCACTGATTGCCATCTTTGGGGACATGAACCGACCGCAAGGCCCTTTCGGCGGCCTTGGCCGCGACTGCATCATCCGCCCTGTATTGCGCGCCTACTATCCAAAGATTTTCCTTTCGCTGGATTAGAAGGGTTGTTTCAACAAATGCCGGCTCGCCGTTTTTGGTGGCCGTCATCTCAATGGTGTCGCCGCTGACTGCTTTTGTGGTTATGGATTTTGAATCGAAACCCATGCGTTCAAGCATGAGCCGCCTCGCGTAGACGGCGCCGCTTAGTAAATCGAGCAAGATCCCGCCTTTCGGCTTCGCTTTGAGAGAATGCAGATCGAAGATGATTGAATCTCCGATGTAGGCATAGCTCTCGCCCTCCAAGCCTGCCGAAATTCCTGCAAGCTCCACTGGGATTTTGTCTAATTTATCCGGAAAAGCAGGCAATTTCATGGAGATTCCCGACAATCCAATCACATATTTCTTCCATTCCTTTGCGAGAAGTTCGGGGCCGCTCTTTTTCAAAGAGGGCTGCTTCACGGAAGCACTATTCTCTTCCACGGCTTGCTCTATGTTGATGCTTCCCAACATTCGGGATGCCTTCTCTGAGGAAGCTTTATCGCTCTCGCCGTATGAGAGCCATATGAAGTAGACGAATCTATTTTCGGCCACGACGACAGCCTTGGTATGAATCGCGTTGCCTTTCTCCCCGGAGATATTTTCCCATTGAAAAGCCGGCAATCCTTCAACCACCGTTTCAGAAGAAAGATCGGCGGCGGCCTTGTCGGAAGGACTCGTCAAGGCAGGCTTTGGTTGACCAACATCCGTCAAGGCGCTGGCCATGATATTCAAGAAAAGGCGACAGACTTCCTTCGCTTCACCGGAAGCATAAGCTCCTTCCAAAATGCCGAAACTGACGCCTGACTCATTTCCAGAAAACCTAAAAAAGCGCCCTATGAGAGGAAACCCGTCTTGCGGAACCAACTTGCCTGTCATGTCAATGGCCCCTGGCTGTTGGGGCAATTCCATCGAAACACCTGAGGCTCCGATGGAGTAACGTTGCCAATCGGCGGGAGCGTTTCCCCCTGGGATGTCAAGCATAGCAAGGCTGCCGGCGATGCGATTAAAGGTTGCAGCATAGGTCGTGTCTTCCCCAAGAGGGGACGAAAAGCTCAACACGACAGCCCGCGTGCCGTGGGCTACGTAAAGCTGGCGGACATGTATTTTGGCTAGGGAGCCGTCAGCAATGGACGTTTCCTGATCGAACTCGATCAACGCCCCGTCAAGCTTGGCGCAATGGTAGGCCGTGGGTGTGGGCAGGACTTTTCCGGCCATCATTTTGGACATGACCGCTTCAGATGCCTGGGCCAAGTAAGAGGATGATACCGCTATAGGCAAGTCCTGGACGATCAGGTTGACGTTTGCGGAATAGTTGCGCTTCAGGCTTGAAGGCGTGACCTCTACGGCCATTAGCTTCATCCCTTGAGCGACCAGAGCCGGAAGTTGGCTGGAGTACCATTCCGCACTCTCCGGGTGCATTTTCTTGAGAGCCTCAATTAGGCCGGCTATGCTCTCTTTGTCTAGATTTATTACGTTCCAGTCGGCCGGAAGGTCAATGGAAAAGCCCTCTTTCTTGTCCTCAACGGTTGACCACGGCACAGGCGTCGCCGAATTGGATTGCCCCGCGACACTTGCGTCAGGCGTGGGGACTTGGCACTGAACCAGAACCTGTGCGATGGATTGAAACAAAAGAAAAGCAGTTATACGCAGAGCAATCCCTCTTTGCAAGCGGCTCCGGGTAACCATGAATATCCTCCCTCTTTAATCGGGCTACTTTAGCCATTAAACACTATTGCACTCTCACAGGAGATCTGGAAGCCCTACTGTTCGCTCCCAAATCAACATGATCCACAAGTCGCCAGTGCCGCGCACGCTGATATGACGGCTTCCGTGTGGACCGCTTCCAAGCATGGCGGCTTGCCCGCAACCGACGGGCGGCAATCTTTCCAGAAAGACTGCCGGCAGGGGGAGCACGGCAGGGCCGCGTGGATGACGCGGAAGCGCTCCTTCGGAACGTAAGGCTCCGTCTTATGCGGCGCGCCGGGGCCGAAGATCGCGACAACCGGGACTCCCACCGCCGCGGCGACGTGCATCGGCCCCGAATCGTTCCCGATGAATAGCGAGGCCCTGGCTATGACCGCGGCCATCGAGCGCAACGTCGTCTTGCCCGCCAAGTCAACGGCGTTGGGACACTCCACGCGAAACCGCGCGTGGGCGCCCGCGTCGCCCGGGCCGCCGATCAAAACCGGCGCCAGCCCCGAGCTTTCAAGAAGCGCCTTGCCAACGGCGCCGAACCTTTCCGCGTGCCACGCGCGCGGCGGCTTGCTGGCACCGACGTGAAAGACGGCGAATCGTTTTCCGCCGAGCCCGGCGTCGAGCACCAGCCTTTCCGCTTCGGCCACGTCCTCCGGCGACAAAGGAAAAGAGAGCGGCTCCTCGCAGGCCTCGACGCCGAAAGGCGAGAGCACCTTCGCGAATTGCCTCGCGTGGTGCAGGTGCCAGTCTTCTTCCGTGAAGGAGACGGGATGGGTGAGAAGAAACGCCCTGTGGTCCGTGTCGAGCCCCGCGCGGACCGGAATGGCCGCAAGCCGCGCGAGCAGCGCCTCCCTGAATCCCTTTGGGAAAATCAGCGCCGCATCGAACCTCTCCCTTTCGAGGGCCGACGCCTGCCGCCGCGTCGCCTTAAGCGTGGTCCCATCTACCGTCGCTACGCGGGCGACTCCGGGCAGCGTCCGGACGGCATCTTGCAGCCCTGGCTTTACGAGGGCGGTCAGTTCACAGGAGGGACGAGCCTTTTTCAGCGCCGCCAGCGCTGGCGTGCAGAGGATCACGTCCCCGAGCCAGTTGGGCAGCCTGACCAGGAGCTTCGCTTTTTCTGGAAGGAGAACCCGGGGCGTTGTCACCTCCCGAAGAAGTAGTACGCCGCGGCGGCGATCGCGGCGGCGACGATAGCGGTTACCGTTATTTTCACCCAGCTCCAAGGCTTCTCTCCGTGCAAGGCTCCAGTCTCGCCGTTGACGACGAAGTTGTAAACGTTCCCCTTATACCTGAAAGAACCGGCCCAAAGCGGGCACAACAGATGCTTGAAGGTCTGCTCTGAAAGCTCGGTGTTCACCGAGAGGTCGCGCTGCGTGTCACCGGGTACGTCGCCGCTGCACTTGGAGACCTGGTCGGACTCGATGTTATTCTTCGCTATCCGCCAGACGAACTTGAGGTCCATGTCCGGGTTCAGAATGCCGAAACCGGCGAGGTAGCGCGTATCGTAGGCAACAAGGCCGTTCTTCGTGTCGTAAGGATAGACCTTGAGAATCAGGTTGATCCTCTCCTCCTTGACGGCCGGAACGAGCACGTCGTCGTAAAAATCGCTCCTCGACCCGGATGCAGGCTCCCACCGCACCTTCTGCACCTGCCTGTCGCGCCAGACCCGCTCGCCGTTCTCCTCGACCTCCACCCGCTCGGTGACGTAGTAGTAGAAGCCGGCCATGGCGCTCCACGCGCTCTTGGCCAGCGCGTCGAAGGTGAAGAATGGCAGATAGAGCCCCGTGATCTTGTCCATCCTCGCCATCGCCTTGAGGTCGTTGGGCCTGAACCACCCGGCGCCGATCCACTTTCTGAACATATCCTGGCATTGCGAAAGCGCGATCTTGAAAGGGATGAGCGATTCCGGCATGACCACGTCCTGCGTCTCCGCGGGCGATGCCTCCTCGGCGACATAAGGGGTGTCGCAGAAAGGGCAGGCCAAGTCCCGCCTGCCGCTCGGCGGAAGCTGAACGGTCGCACCACATTGTTTGCACGAAAGCGTCTTTAGCTCGACGCCGTAACCTTTTGCTTTCGGGTGATCGTCCAGAAAAGCCAGCAGGTCGTGCTCTTCGGCGTGAAACGGGCCTTCTTGGGGGACCGGGACGTTCGCCCCGCAATAGGAACAGGCCATCTCCTGCACGGCCGGGTTCCAGGCAAGCTGGCCGCCGCACTGCGGGCAGGGAAAGGTCTTCGGCGCTTCAGCCATCACCACCTCCTCTTCTAAAGCATACCACGCCTGGCCCCCCGCCGCTTCGCCAGCAAAGCATTTCACCACCGAGTCACCGGGAATACGAAGGAAATATGGGTTTCGGTTTATGTCAAGGAAAGAAGTTCAGCGCTGGCTTATGACGCTGGCAGTTTGCTTGATGAGTGGACTGCGGGAGCGCAATCTTTCCAGCCTATAACTCAAATTCTCAACTCATAACTACTGCCCGCTTTCCTTCGCGCGTCTCCGCATTGCCCTTTGTCTCTGCAATACTGGAATTCCCCGTGCACTTCGGACCTTTCGGTTCAAGGCGACACGGCGAGAAGGTAGGCGACGCCCAGCGTGGTCGTGATTAGCGTTATGGGGACGCCGTAGCGAAGGTACTCGCGGAAGCCGACGGGGCGAACGCCCCTTGCGAGAGAGGCGACGATCAGGTTGGCCATCGAGCCGACAAGCGTAAGGTTGCCCGCGAGGGTCGAAGTCAGCGCGAGAAGGTACCAGTGGAGCGCTGGCGACGGCAGGCTGGAGACCCATTTGGCGGCCACGAGGACGAATGGCACGTTCGAGAAGAGGTTGCTGCAAAGGAGCGAGAAGAGCGAGAAACTGGCCGCGCCCAAGGGACCTTCGGCGGCGGGGAAAAGGCCGGTAATCGCTCCGACTGCGCCCGATCTCTCCAGGCCCGAGACGACGACGAAAAGCCCAGCGAAGAAGAGAAGAAGCGGCCAGTCCAGCTTCTCGAAGACCCTTCTCGGCTCCCGCCTGCCCCATGCAATGAGCACGGCGGCGCCGGCAACGGCGGTAAAAGCGAGATCTGCGCCAGCGAGCCAGGCGGCGACCACCCCGGCGAGAGTCAAAAGGCTCTTGATTATCAGCGGCCGGTGAACAAGGCTCTTGCCCGAG
Organism: Candidatus Aminicenantota bacterium; assembly: GCA_027365515.1. Classification (GTDB taxonomy): domain Bacteria; phylum Acidobacteriota; class UBA4820; order UBA4820; family DSQY01; genus JAEMPZ01. The sequence goes on along the minus strand of DAHXMK010000325.1, from coordinate 7,818 downwards.
CCTTTTCGGCTCTTCATTCCTCCTTGAAGCTCGTGCTTGTAGAACGTGAGAAGGAAGGCGTGGTTTACCGCCAATAGGGCGATCGCGAGCGGAGCCATCACGGCAAAGTACTCCCGGTAAGGAATGCGGGAGGCCGTGGCAATGAGCATGTTCTGAGGGTTTCCGGCCAGCGTGGCCACAGAGCCGATGTTCGACGACGTGGCAAGCGCGATCAGAAACGGGAGGGCGTCAACCTCCAGAGCGAGCGATAGGGCCACGACGACGGGCGTGAACATGAGGCAGACGGTGTCGTTCACGAGGAAGGCGGAGGCAAGCCCAGAAATCCAAACGACGGCTCCGAGCAGCGCTTCGGGTGTTTTTGCGCGCCGCAGTATCCAGCGGGAGAGGGCCGGAAAGAATCTGGCCGCCTGAAGGTAGCCGGTAATCACCATCATCCCGAAGAGAAGGGATAGGGTCCTCAAGTCTATTGCGCCGTAAGCTTGGGCAGGAGTCAGAACGCCAAAGGCTACCATCGCCGCCGCGCCTATCAGAGCACCGGCGGGACGGCCCACGGGAAAAACGGCGAAGCGGCGAGCCGCGATAAGGAGGTATGTCAGGCCGAATATGACGAGGGCCGCGGCCATCTGCGCTCAAGCGCCGGGCAGGGTCAGCCTCACTTCGGCGCCCCTTTCCCCGGCTTGCTTGGCCGTCATCTGGCCGTTTACGAAGGTGGCGAGATAACGCGCCGCCGCGAAGCCGAGCCTGTAAGGCATGTGCTCAGAGCTTCCAGGCTGAGGCGGCGGCGTGGCGAAGAAAATGCTGAGCAGGCGGTGGGCTGGAGGCCGCTCCTCGTGCTGCTCGGGCATGATTATCACGAGGTGGACCTTTTTGGCCGTCTGTTCCCCTGCGAAGATCACTTCACCGCTTTCTTCGCAAAGAAATATCGAGTTGCGGATGGCGTGTTCCAGGAGCGATTCCAGCACCATGGGGGGAACGCTCGTCATCACGTCCGCCTCGACGGAGCCGGAGAGCTTCACTTTTCTCTGGCGCGCCTCCTTGAGAAGCCTGTCCTGGGTCTTCACCAAAATAGTGTTCAGCGGGTACGGCGCGACAGGCGTCAGGTCGAGGCTCCTGAGAAACCTTGAAAAATCGAGGAGGAGTTCGAGCATCTCGGTCAACTGGCCGGTGTTCCTGTGAATCGCCCTCAAAGGCCGCTCCTGCTCCTGGTGCAATGGGCCGTATCTTCCCCTCAGAAGAAGCTCGCAGAAGCCGAGAACTATCCCCGGAGGCGTTTTCAGGTCGTGTCCCAAAGCGGAGAGCAAATCCTCCTGGACGTGAGAGAGCGAAGCCAGCCATTCGTTGGCAAGCCGCAGTTTCTCGACCAGTTCCTGCTGCTTCTTGGCTTGGGCGTGCTGCTCGCTGACATCCCTGAAGACGCCCTCGTAGCCGAGAAGCCGGTCGCCGTCGTCCGTCAGCCTCCGTATGCTCCATTCGGCGTAAAAAACCGAGCCGTCCTTGCGGCGGGTGGGCGAAACGAACGACGAGACGAAGCCGTCCGCTTCCGCCTGCTTCTTCAGTTTTTCGCGGTATTCGAGGCTCACGTTGGTGTCGAGCGTCGTGATCTTGCCCTTCATCTCGCCGGATGAGTAGCCCAGCATCTGAGCGCCGCACTCGTTGATGTCCACGAAGGTGCCGGAGGCGTCGCTCCGGTAATAACCTATCCCGAGTCCTTCCAGCGTCTCCATGGGGCCGCCGCTGGCCTGCTTGCCCGCCTCTTTTCTTGTCAAGACCAGCCTCCGTTTGAAGTATATCAAAAACCGCGCCCATGGCAAAGGAAGTTGACAGCGGGGCTCCTTTCTGCTAAATTATCGGTTCGTACGACCGGAGGTGGTCATGTATGCTATAGTCAAAGTCGGCGGTAAACAGCACAAAGTAAGCGCCGGCGACAAGTTGAAGGTTGAAAAGCTGGGAAAAGAGCCCGGCGCCACTGTTGAGTGGCCCGCGCTTCTGGTAGTGGACGGCGACCAGGTCATCGCTCAGGGCGATGGCAAGGAAGTGACGGTCACGGCGAAGGTGCTTGGCGACGGCCAGTTGAAGAAGGTCCTGGTCTTTCACAAGAAGCGCCGCAAGCAGTACAAGAAAATTTACGGCCTCCGCCAGCCTTTGACCCAGGTTGAAAGCCTTGGGATTTCCAAGGCCTGATCAGGGAGTAGCGCCATGGCACACAAGAAAGGACAGGGCAGCTCTCGGAACGGCCGCGACAGCAACTCTCAGCGGCTGGGAGTGAAGCGTTTTGGCGGCGAGCTCGTCAAGGCGGGCACCGTGCTGGTTAGGCAGCGCGGGACGCCGTGCAAGGCAGGCCAGAACGTCGGGCGCGGAAGCGACGACACGCTCTTCGCACTCGCCGACGGGGCGGTCCGGTTCCGCCACCGCGGACGTCTAGGGGTGTACGTAGACGTGGTCTCGGCGTAACCTCTTCCCATGTTTCTGGACTCCGCCCGTATCTTCGTAAAGGGAGGGCGCGGCGGGTCCGGCTGCGTCAGTTTCCGGAGAGAAAAGTACGTCCCAAAGGGCGGCCCAGACGGAGGGGACGGCGGCCGGGGGGGAGATGTCGTCCTCCTGGCGCGGCCTCAAGTCAGGACACTGCTCACCTACCGAACCAAGAGATTTTTCAAGGCGACCAGCGGCGAAGGGGGCCAGGGCGCGCTGAAGACGGGCGCCTCGGGCAAGAGGCTCGTCCTGACGGTGCCGGTCGGAACGATGGTTTATCTGGACGACGAGCCCGGCCACCCGATTGCGGATCTCGTGGAGTCTGGGCAAAAGTTCGTGGCGGCCAAGGGTGGGCGCGGTGGACGAGGCAACACCAGGTTCAAGAGCGCCACCCACCAGACTCCGCGCGAGTTCGATCCAGGCGAGCCGGGCGAGGAGCGCTGGATAAAGCTGGAGTTGAAGCTCCTGGCCGACGTCGGCCTCGTGGGCCTTCCGAACGCCGGAAAATCCACTCTCCTGGCGGCGATCAGCAACGCCCAACCGAAGATAGCGCCATACCCTTTCACGACGCTGCGCCCCATACTGGGGGTAGTCGAGTGGGAGAGGCATCAGAGCTTCGTAGTTGCGGACATTCCCGGCCTCATCGAGGGGGCGCACCTGGGCGCGGGACTCGGCGATCAGTTCTTGAAGCACGTCGAGAGGACGCGGGTTCTCTTGCACCTCGTTGACCTATCCGATCAGGCCAGCCCCCCGCTCGAAAGGGTCAGAGTCGTCGAAAACGAGCTTTCGTCATACGGAGCCGGGCTTGCGGAGAAGCCGGTGCTGCTCGTCGGAACCAAAGCCGACATACCGTATGAAGTTGGCCAGGAGGCCGCACTCAAGGCTTACGCGGCCGAGCGGGGATGGCAGTACAGGCGAATCTCCACCGCGACCCATTTGGGGCTCGAATCGCTGTTGCGCGCCGCATGGATTCACGTCAGAGAGTCCGTGGGGGAGGAGGCCGAATGAGAATCGGCATCCTGGGCGGCAGCTTCGATCCGATCCACAAAGGCCACGTGAGGCTGGCTAGGATGGCCGAGCGCGCCTGTTCTCTGGACCAGATACTGTTCATCCCGTGCTCAAGACAGCCGCTGAAGAAGGAAGCACCACGAGCCTCGGCCGTGCACAGGTGCGCGATGATCGCCCTTGCCTTGAGCGGGAAGCCGAACTGGCTTCTGGATGCTCGCGAAATCGAGCGCGGCGGGGTCTCCTACACCGTCAGCACGCTCGAATCGCTCAAGAGGGAGCGCCCCGAGGACGAGCTTTTCCTTTTGGCTGGAGAGGACTCGCTTTCCACTTTCGCCAGATGGCGCAAGCCGGATCGAATACTCAAGCTGGCGTCGCTCGTCGTCGCAAGAAGAATGGGCGCCGCCGGGCAAGGCCGCTTTCGCGCGCCGGGAGGCCGAATCGTCTTTCTGCGGCCCGCGCCGCTTGACGTAAGCTCCAGCGCGATAAGGAAGATCATCCTGGCCGGAGAGCCTTTGGGCGCCCTTGTCCCGCCGGCCGTCGAGGCATACATTGAACGCCAGGGGATTTATAGGAGGAGTAGGTGACGAAGCAGGAACGCGAAGCGCTCGCGGCGGTTTTGGAGGCGGTGGCCGACGCCAAGGGAGTGGACCCGGTCATCCTCGATCTGTCTGGGCTGACGACGATGACGGACTTTTTCATCGTAGCCCACGGCTCGAACACCCGCCAGGTCCAGTCCATGGCCAAGCGGGTGGAGGAAGGCGTCAGGGAGCGGTGCGGCCTGAAGCCGCACCACGTGGAAGGCACCGGCCCGGCCCAGTGGATTCTAATGGACTACGGCTTTTTCATCGCCCACCTTTTTCTTGAAGAGAAGCGCGGTTATTACGGCCTTGAACGGATCTGGATGGATGCACCGAGGGCCGAAATCTGACCGGGCCTTCGCGGGCGTGGATGGACGGCCAATGAGCATCAGCGGATTCGGCGATGGGCCGGCAATGGGAGCGGGCGAATGCGCGCTCGGCTGATCGGCAAAGACCCGGCCTTCAAAGCGGCCTTGATGTTGGCCCGCCGCGCGGCTCCGACTCACGGCCCGGTCGTGATCTGCGGCCCGACGGGGTGCGGCAAGTCGCTTCTGGCGCGCTTCATTCACGAGCATGGAGCCAGCCCCTCGGCGCCTTTCAAGGAGTGGTCGGCGGCGTCGGTGCCTTCCACTCTCCTGGAATCGGAACTTCTGGGCGTAGAACGCGGAGTAGCTACTGGCGTTTCGGAGCGCCCGGGAATTTTCGAGGCCGCGGGACGCGGAACGGTTTGCCTTTCCGGGCTGGAGGAACTCTCCTTCTCGCAGCAGGCCATACTTCTCAGGCTTCTTGAGACTGGGACGGCCGAGAGGATCGGCGGCCACCGCTCGGTGCGCGTTCATGCAAGGCTCATAGCGACCTTTCAAGAGCCGCCCGAGACGCTGGTCTCCTCCTCGAAGCTGAGGCAGGACCTTTTTTACCGTCTGGACCTTTTCAGGGTGGAGCTTCCGCCGCTCCATGAGAGGCGCGAGGACATCCCCGATCTTTTCGGCCACTTTCTAAAAGCGGCCTGCGCCAGGCAGAAACGGCCCGTGCCGGCGGTCTCGCCAAAGCTAGAACAGGCGCTCGCCGCGCACGACTGGCCGGGTAACGTCCGCGAGCTGGAGCAGCGCGCCGAGGCGCTCGCCTCGTTGGGGAAGGAGGCCGTCGGCATCGAGGATCTTCCCTCCTCCTTCTGGCTTCCTGGCGAGCCGGTGGCCGAGGCGCTGCGCCACCGCATGACTCTCGATGAACTGAAGGACCGCTACACCATGGAAGTGCTTGCCCGCGTCGGTGGCAGGAAGAGCGAGGCGGCGCGCTGGCTCGGCATAAGCCGCAAGTCGCTTTGGGAGCGTTTGAAACGCGGCTCCCGCTAACGTATGATATGGGGCTTAGGCGTGTGGGAGATATGCTTGGTCACGGTCGGCAGGATTAAAGACCCGGGGGCGGCGGCGCTCGCCGAAACCTACTCGAAAAGGGTGGGCGGGGAGTGGCGGCTCGCGCTGTCATCCGTGCCGGCATCGAAGCGTTCCGACGCGGCCGCCAGGCGCCGCGAGGAGACACAGGCCCTGCTTTCGAGAGTGCCTAAAGGGGCGAAGGCGATAGCGCTCGATCCGGATGGCGCCTCTTTCGACACGGCCCGTTTCTCCTCGCTCCTCGGCGGCATGAAAGACAGGGGCGAGGGGGCATGCTTTCTGGTAGGCGGAGCCTACGGCTTGGACAAGGCGGCGCTGAAGGGCGCCATGACGCTCTCCCTCTCGCCGATGACGATGGCCCACGAACTGGCCGCCGCCGTTTTGTGCGAGCAAATATACAGGGCCTTTACGCTGAAGACGGGACGGCCCTATTCCAAGTAAAGACGTTAAGGAGCCATGATGGACAAGAAAAGCCTGAAACAGTTCGAGAAACTCCTCAAAGCAAAACGGACGGAGCTCCAGGCCGCCTACCTCGAAAAGCTCCAGCGGAGCGGTGACGCCGGCGCGGACGGCGCCCTCGACTCCGCGGACGAGGCGTCGGCCAACTACAACAAGGAGTTCTGGTACTCGATGTCCGACGGCGACCGCCAGATCATGCGCCTCATTGACGAGGCCTTGAGGCGCATAGCCGACGGCACTTTCGGAGAGTGCATCCACTGCGAGAAGCCGATCCAGAAAAAGAGGCTCGAAGCCGTGCCGTGGGCCCGCCACTGCGTGGAGTGCCAGGAGCTTCAGGAACGCGGGCGGCTGGAGGAGTAACCGGGGATGCGCCAGAAGACCGCGATCGTTCTTGGCCTTCTGATCCTGGCCATGATCGGCCTGGTGACGGTCGTGATCCAGAACGAGGCGGTGCTGAAGCAGGACTTCGTCCTCTTGGGGACGAAGATGCACACGGCCACGGCGATGGGGCTTGCCCTGCTCTCGGGCTTCGTCGCCTTCGCGCTGTGGGCGATCGGAAGCGGGATAGCAAGGGCGCTGCGCCGCCTGATGCGCCAGCTTCGCAAGAACTCCGAGCGCGACGCCGAGGAGAAGTACCTCAAGGGACTCGACGCCGCTTTGGGCGAACGGCCGCTTGAAGCCATCAACCATTTCCGCAGGGCCCTGGAGGCGCAGCCGGATTATCTTCCCGCGCTCTTGAAGCTCGGCGAGGCCCTCAGGCGCACCGGCCGAACCGAGGAGGCGATTGAACTTCACCGGCGCGCCCAGGCGGGCCACCCTTCGGACCTGCCGCTGCTATACGCCCTGGTTGACGACTATCTTGCCGCCTCGGACCACGAGCGGGCGAAGAAGGCGCTGGCCGAAATACTCCGGATTCAGCCCAAGCGCGCCCTCCACGCCTACAGGATCCTGCGCGAGCTTTACATCAAGGAGGGCAACTGGAAGAAGGCGCTCGAAGCGCAGGAGCGCATCACCGAGCTTCGCATAATGGAGGAGGAGCGGGCCTCGGACGCGCCGTACACTCCGGGCATCCTCTACCAGCAGGGCGCCGACCTTCTGGCGCAGGAGAAGCGCGGCGAAGCGATCGCCCACTTGGAGAAGGTCCGCCAGGGCCATCCGGCTTTCGTCCCGACCTACATCAAGCTTGCCGAGGCTTACCTCCTGGACGGCCAGGAGGAAAAGGCCACGGCCACCTACCTGGAGGGCTTCCGGCGCGCCGGCTCCACCACCTGCCTTCTCGCGATGGAGAAGATGTTCCTGGACAAGGGAACGCCAGAAGAGGCGATAGCCGCTTACCAGGGCGCCATCGCGAGCACCGGCCGCAAAATGATCCCGAAGTTTCTTCTCGCGGTCCTCTATTACAGGCTGGAGGTGATGGACAAGGCGGAGCAGCTTTTGCGCGAGATAGACGGGAGCGTGCGCCAGTCTGGCCTCGTCCAATATTACCTTGGCCGCATCAGGGAACGGCGCGGCGACTTCGCCCAGGCATGCGCTCGCTACCGCGAGGTAATTAGGATCCTGAGGCCGTTCGAGATGGTCTACGTCTGCAATAGCTGCGGCGAGAAGATCCCGGCGTGGAAAGACTTCTGCCCGAAGTGCCTTCTGTGGGGCACGTGGGTCCCGGATTTCAAGGACGAGCTTATTCAGGAGCTTCCGGAAGCCGGCCCCGTTTATTACCAGGAGATTTCGTGGGGACGCTCGTCAAGCGCCCGGTAGTTCTGATGGTGCTCGACGGCTGGGGCGAGGGGCGCGACTGGCCTTACAACGCCATCACCCGCTCCGGCTTGAAAAACATCCCATCGCTGACCGCCGCTTACCCGCACCGCACGCTGCTCGCCAGCGGCCAAGCGGCCGGGCTGCCTGAAGGCCAGATG
>DAHXMK010000099.1 GCA_027365515.1 Candidatus Aminicenantota bacterium | reverse complement strand
CTTCAATGGACTCGTCGCTGTGGCACGTGCCGGAGGTTCCGTCGGCGCAGCCATCAATGGGGCGTGGGCAAAAATAGGTCCTTGACGGCGCGAATGGCAGCGGCATTCCCGCTGCTTCTTGCCGCGTGGGTGCCAATCAGCGGGGCATCTATCCTGCCGAGGAAGGCGCCCGACATCCGGGCGCAAGCCGCCGCCTCTAAAGGCCGCCAAGCCCTGATTAAGTTACCGCGTGGTCTTTCTGGGATTGTTGCTTCCGAGATGCCAGCGCGGTTCTCCCTTGAGCGCGCCGATGAGATCGTGGCGCGAATATCGAATCTATGTAGCGGAAGCGAAGAGGTTATTGACGGCGCCGCTTCAAAGGAAGCCGCCGTCCTCCTGCCATCATTTCAGAAGCGGGTCGAACTGGCGCGTGCAGGACGGCTTTCGCTTTCTGAAGTTCGGTCGCTCCTCATGGACGAAACGAAGCTGGAAAACCTCTACGGGCTAGCGTTAAAAGGGCGTCACCAATGCGCGGCTTACCGTCCCGACGCGCTTGCGCGCCTGCCCAGCGGAGTGTCGCCATCAAGAGACCCAAAGGAATGGGAGGCCGCTCCCGCCCCGATGGCCTACACGAAGATCAACACCGGCTGGATATTGGACCAGCACATGTTCGACCCCGCTAGTCCCAAAAACTACCCCACGTTTACATCGGACTTTAAGCATTACGATGAGGGGGCGAACGACATCGCCATGGGTCACAGCGAACATCCCTCGGGATACATGTTTGGGTGGATGTGGCAGGTTCAAACCTTCTACTGGACCGACACGACGTTGGTGACGGACCATCCGAACCCTTCGTACTGCCTTGTCGTCATGTGTTCAGGCGATGGTGGGGCGACATGGTTCATGTACGAAATTCTCTATGATCCGAGCTCGACGGCTTCCAAAGACATGATCAACCCGCGCATGGCGATAGATGTGACCGGAACGGGCGGAGGCGGCCCGGATGACTTCGACCGATTTTATATTGCGTATGAGTATTGCTATAGTTCGACGGATCACGATGTCTATGTTTACACCGACACCTCGATCCTGCCATCCTATGACGGAACCGCCGGCGGCACGTCAAACCCGTACAATGTGGGGGTCGCAATCTCATCGAGTTGGGAGGGCAATCCCACGATCGCTTCCGACTATAAGACCACGGAAACGTCATATCGGGTAGTAGCCTATGAAAACGCCATTAGCAATACCGTCCATGACATTTACGCGGCCCAATCCACTGGAAACGGTAGCACATGGACCACAGCCGAGGCAGTGACCGATGGCACCGCTATGGCGACGCACCCGGCGCTTTCCGCCGGATGCGCAGGCGACGGAAACATCGTTGCTTATGATGCTTTCATGCACCTGGCCTACAACTACGACACCTACACAACGAGCGGCGCTCAATTGCTGCTCAACCCCGGATTTGAGTCAGGAAATGACGGGAACTGGACCGTAAGGGTAGCATCAGACATTGATGGGTCGGGTACCCATTCTCGTACAGGCAGCTACTGCGCCTGGCTCGGCGGTGTCGTGGGCTACCCATCGTGGCCTGGTGACTGGATTTACCAGGCCGTGACCATTCCGCCGGGAGTGGAGAGTTCGGCGTTTTCGTTCTGGGTAAAGATCGCATCGTCAGATTCGACGACGGATGCCCGCGATTTCTTCTACGCCGATGTGCGCGATGCTTCAGGGAAACTGATCCAGAACTTGGCCACCCTAAGCAACGCTGACCAGGCCGCCTATGCTTCGTATCAGCAGCTTACTTTCGACCTCTCGAAGTATCGTGGCCAAACGATCCGCATCTACTTCTGGGCGACCAACGACGCGAGCCTCACGACCTCTTTCTTCGTGGATGACGTGGCGGTAAACGACGGAGTGTATAGCACCGATTCAGAGGTGCGGTATGCCCGGGGAGCCCATTCGACCGCGAACTACCCGAGCGACCTGGCCTCGTTCACCAAGCTGACGGTCCTTGCGAACGCCGGTGGGACGGTTGCGTGGCCTTACGGCCCACCCGCCATCGCCGCGAGTCACGGAGGAAGCTCGACGGTCACGGGGGGGCGCGTAGTCGTGGCCGCCGACCAGTACTTCCCGCAAGACCAACCCAAGGCTGGAGACCCGGCTCGCTACCAACTGAACTACGCGGTCAACATGTGCAACGGCGAAGGCGGAACAACCTGCGGCGACATCGCCGGGTGCACGACGACGGTTTCGCTGAACTGGAATGCATACTTTTTTTACGACAACACGGCCGACTACCGTTATCCGGCGCTGATTGTCGATGGCGTGGGATGGGTGCAAGGCACGAGCACCGTCCCGCAGAACGGCGTCGCCAACTGGCCGGAAGTCTTCATGGGATTTTACAAGCGCGTCCAAGGGACGACCTCAGACTACGGTTCGGCTGAAATGGTCGTGGCCTACGCGGATGACGAGAAGTGTGATGGCTTCGCCGCCGGGTCGTGGTACTTGTTTACCGCGGCCGAGCAGGCGAGCGACCAGGACTACACGGTTGTCGCCAAGCCGGGCACGCTTGCGGCATTCAACTATTATGGAGGCTGGCCGGGGCTCTGTTTCAACAAGCGGCTGAATCACCCTGGCGCCAGCCTCAACGATGACGTCTATTTTACGACCCTGGGCGACAACTACACCATAGACACGACGTCGCAAGGATCGCACATTGACGCTTACTGGCAGTTCAATTCGACAAGCTATATCGGCCCATGGACGTATGCCTGGCCGGCCGGCATCGAGTGGACCCTGACGGCCGACAGCACGGAGATCGTCAACTATAAGTACTACGAGTTTTCCGCTTGGTCCACCGGCGCGACGACTCCAGCCGTTACGATCCTGAGCGACTGGTGCTATGCCGGCAGCACGACATGCCCTGTGACTTCGATCAACGCGCAATACAGCGACGGCTGCCTCGTCTCTCAACCTTCCGTTACTGGTCTCATGATCACGAAGCAGGGGAGCGACGCCGTGCTCGCATGGGATCAAGCGGGCGCGACCGGGGATGTCGGAGCTTACTCTATTTACCGCGCGTCGAACCCTCTTTCCGCGTCTAATTTCTCTCTAATAGGCTCCTCGCAGACCACCGGCTATACGGACACGACGGCGGCCGACGCGCTCGATTGCTACGTGGTCGTCGCGACGTGCGGGCCATATTCGGGGCCTTGGGATTGCTACGGGCAGTGACTCAAGGCGGGGTAAACCTCTCCAAATGAAATGGGGCTCCTTCACGGAGCCCCGTTCCCGTTTTCAGCTCGCCGCAATGTGTTTCTGGGGCAAAGCGGAACATTTTCCAGCGCCTCTGCGGCGTGTTATGATTCGACTCCGGCCGACTGGCCGCTGGTTAAGCTGCGGCGTGCTTCCCCGGCCCGGAGGGATTTGATGTCGCAAGATTCGCACTCGTTTTTCAGGCGGGCGTTCATCCGCTTTGCGGCGGGCCACCCGCTCGACTCGCTCCACGCCTTGCGCAAGTGGGAGCGCGCCCTTCTGAGGCAAATTCTTCTATCAGCGGCGGTTGGCGTGGCGACGGGCCTTCTCATCGCGGCGGTGGATTATCTAGTGCGCGACCAGGCGGTCTGGTTCCTCTACGACATTACCAGCCCAACCATCCTGCTCTTCCTGCCGCTCTCGGCGCTAGTCGTGGCGCGGCTTTGCGTCCGCTACCTGGTGCCGGGGCGCGAAGGGGAACTGACGGAAGATTATATTTTCGTCTTTCACGAGCAGGAACGCCGAATGAGGCTGGCCAATCTTCCTGGAAAACTCCTGGCGAGCCTTGTGACGATCGCTGGGGGCGGGGCTCTCGGTCTGGAGGGGCCGGCGGTTTACTTGGGCGCGAACCTGGGCGACTCGCTCCAAAGGTTCAATGAAAGGCTTTTCGCCGAAGAGCACAGGAAGATGCTTCTGGTGGCGGGCGCCGCCGCGGGCATGGCCGCTCTCTTCAAAGCGCCTTTGACTGGGGTGATCTTCGCGCTGGAAGTTCCTTACCTAAACGGCCTGGCCGGTTTTGCCCTGGTCCCGGCCCTCGTTGCCTCGACATCGGGGTATCTCACTTTCGCCTTCATGGTGGGGAGCGAGCCTCTGTTCAAGGTCGTGCCCCCGAAGGGCTTCGATTTGGAGGACATTCTCCTGGCCGCCGCGCTCGGCCTGCTCTGTGCCCTGGGCGCGAGGCTTTTTGCAGTGAGCCTACACGGCGCGGCGGCTTTGAGAGAGCGGCTGCCGGCATGGGCCTCCGTTGGCCTTTGTGGCGTTGGGGTTGGGGCGATAGCCGTTGTAGTCTTCTCGCTCTTTGGCCAGTCCATGACATTGGGGCCCGGCTACAGGCTGATTCAGGGCGTTCTTGATAGCAGGATGGAGTTGTCGGGGCTGGCAATTCTTTTCGCCGCCCGTTTCATGGCTACCGTTCTGACGGTGGGAGGGGGCGGCATTGGCGGCCTCTTCTTCCCTCAAGCGGTTATGGGATTTCTTCTTGGGTGCATAGCCGCGCGCTTTGCTCCAGGGGCGACGACCGGTCTGCTGCCGCTGGTCGGCCTGGCATCCTTCGTCGCCGCGGGCTACCGCGTTCCGCTTGCCGCGGTCGCCTTCGTCGCGGAGACGACTGGAACGGCGTGGGCCTTTATTCCAGGCGCCGTCGCCTCAGTCATCGCCTTCCTCGCGATGGGATCGAGCGGCATATCGAGGAGGCAGAGGCCGTTTCACGATGAAGCGCCGGGCCAGAAGGCGTTAAACGCGTCAAACCAATCCGGCGGCGACGTGAGATGACAGGGCGTAGTACGATTCTGCCCGCTTATTGACTATTGGTCTTGTGCCGGCGCGCGAACGACGCGGCTCCGGTCCCGGCAGGCGGCCAGCAATTCAGCGGCGGCCGATCCAATGAGCGGATGGTTCCAGGAAGGGGCGACGTCGCAAAGAGGAACAAGCACGCAGCGCCTTGAAGCGATGGCGCGGTGCGGCAGCGTGAGCTTGGCCGTGCGGCACGCCGCTCCGCCGGCGAAAAGAAGGTCAATGTCAATGGTCCTCGCGCCGCGTTCCAATCGCCTCAGCCTTCCGAGCCTTGTTTCGATGGCCAGCAAGAACTCAAGCAGCATCGGAGGATCAAGTCTCGTCTCGGCGATAGCCACCTGGTTCAAGAACCAAGGCTGCGGAGGACAATCTATTGGCTCGGTTTCGTATAGCGGGGAGAGTTTGGTGACGGTGATCGGCCCATTGCCTATCAACTTCAGCGCGCTGGAAATGTAAGACCGCCGGTTGTAGAGATTGCTTCCTAGAAAGAGCCCAACGGTCGCCACTTCAGCCGGCCGCCTCGACCTTGACCCTCATTCCCTCGTAGGCGCACAGGGCTTCAGGGAAAAGCTCCTGGGCGAGCTTTTCTTTTCTGGTCACTTCCTCGTCGTCGTGGAACGGGTCGTGGTGGAACAGCACCAGCTTCGAGACTTCGGCGCGCTTCGCCATCGCGACGCAATCCTTCCAGGTGGAGTGGCCCCACCCTTTTCTAAGGGATGTCTCGCCCGTCGAGTTGTTCGAGTCCATCACCAGAAGGTTCGCCCCCTTCGCCGCCTCGGCAAGCTGGTGGTCCCAAGGCCCGTGGTCGGGCTCGGTGTCGGTGGCGTACACCACTTTTCTGTTTTTGTGTTCAAGAACGTATGCGTAACAGCCCTGAGGATGGTTGAGGGGAACCGGAGTTATCTTCGCGTCGCCGACCATGACCGGCTTGTCAATGGTTACGACCTCGATCTTGGCGGGCAGCGCCTCGAAGGGGACGGGCGAAAAGGGGGCGGTCATCTGCCTTGAGAATGCAAGCTCGATGCCTGGCTGGCCGTAAAGCCTGAGGGTCGTCTCTTTCCGGTAAACGACCTTGAAGAAGGGCAGCCCCTGGACGTGGTCCCAATGGAAGTGCGAGAGAAACAGGTGGACAACGCCGCAGTTTGGAAATCCCTGCTTCTCAAGATGGTTGCCGAGGGAAACAAGGCCGGTGCCCGCGTCGAAAAGGATGCGTTCGTGGCCGGACAAGGCCACTTCAAGGCAGGGAGTATTAGTCCCGTAATGAATCTTCTGCTTCGACGAACAGGGGACGCTGCCTCGGGCGCCCCAAAAAACCACGTCCATGGGAGGCTCCTTGACTTGTACCTTACCACAACGAGAATGTCATGTAAAGGATAGGCCGAGAAGGGCCGTCCATGCGTGCAGGTGGCGCGCCGAGACGCTCTACCCTATAATTATCCTGTCGGTCAGGCAAGCGCCTGATTGAACGGGGAGGCGATTATGCGCAAAAGGACGGCCCAAATTGTTATCACGGCGGCGACGATCACTGCCGCGGTTTTCGCCGGAGTAGTTTTCAAAGAGACGGCTACGCTTTCCGCCTCCAACGGCTACAGGTTCGAAAAGAAATTCCGTGCACAGGGGGCGGTGAAGGTTACTGTATCTTTGGAGCCACCGGATGCCCCGGTTGACGCCTTCCTCTATCTCGGAGGAGGGGATGAGCCCGTCGCCAGGGCCTCCGGCCGCAAGTCGCTAAGTCTTCAGGCCGGCGCTCCCGGCGCTTACACCCTCGCGCTCGTGGGCGCCAAGCGCGTCAACGTGACGGCGGCGATGGAAGCAATCTCGCCCTGAATACCGGCCAGGCGCCGTCTTAACGTAAGCTTTCTTCGTCAAGGAGCTTAGTAGCCCGCCTCCTTGCCGGCACGCCATTCAGGACTTATATTTTGTAGGTAGTCGAAGGAGGCTTGCCATGAAAAAGGCGGGGGCCGTTGTTTGCTCTTTTCTTCTGGTTCTATCTTTCACCGGTTGCGCCATTCGGGGGAACCACGTCGAGGTGGCTACTGCGCCCGTGGTGCTTTACGCTCCGAGCCCTCAATACCCGGAGGCGGCCAGAATGAGTGGAGTTTCCGGCGAAGCCCTTCTCAAGGTGACGGTTGATTCTTTCGGGCAGACATCAGCCGCCGCCGTCTCAAGTGAAACGCCGTCCGGGCAAGGTTTTGGCAAGGCGGCTCTCGCGGCCGTTAGAGAGTGGGTCTGGGAACCGGGGAAGCTTCAAGGCCGTCCGGTGAACCAGGGGAGGCAGGTCAGAGTAAGATTTTCAGCCTATGACAGGGAAGCCAGCCCGGTTCCGTTGATAGCGTCCAAGACGGCGCCTCAAGTTCCAGAGGAGTTCGCCAAATCGGGCGAGATGGCCGCCGTGCTTGTGCTCGCGGAGGTAGCGTCGGACGGCAAGCCCTACGCCGTGTCTGTACTAAAAGAACTTCCTGGTCCGAAAGGGCTCGCCGCCGCGGCGCTCGACTGCGTGAAGCAGTGGAGGTTCTACCCGGGCACGACGGGGGCGGTGACGGTCCTGGTGCCATTTGGGCCGAAGGAGGCGACGGGCTCCGGCCAATGAAGCCTTCTATTTCTGGTCCTTCTTGTAGGTAGGATCCAGCTTGTCGCGGACCTCTTTAATATCCGCGGCGTTCTGCTTGAGCTTCTGTATGTTAGATTCGAGGTCCTTGAGGGATGAGTTCAGCTTCTTCGCCTCGCCGGCAAGGTCAACCAGCTTGTCCCAGACCCCGGCCTGCGCCCGCTGAACCCTGCCTCCGGTGTAAAATCCGGCCATGAAGAGCGTCGTTCCTGCAAGGACAGCTAGGAAGAAACGAAGGATCACCTGCTTCTTAGTCATGGCTCTCTCCTTCTTTCGCCAACGTAAGCGATAGCGCTTCAAGCGATTTCCCCGCGAAACCGGCGGCGGCGCGCTCCTTCTCGGCGATGGCCAGGCCTTCAATGTGCGGGCCATGGCCGAAAAGCGGCGCGAGAAAGCAGTCGGAGTAAAGGCCGGCCAGCGTGGCGGCCTTCACCTTCCCTGGGGCGCGGGCCATTATCAGGGCTCCGTTTTCAGTCCTCTGGACATAACCGGACTCCGTCAACCTGTCAACCCACCGGCGCAGGAGCTTCGGGTCAAGTCCGTAGGCCGAAGCGATCTGGGCTTCGGACGGCGATGGCTCGCCGAGGATGAAGGCCCGGGCGATCTCGACGGGGACGGCCATGGCGGCCGAGAGCGAGAGCGGAGTTGCCCCGTTGTCCAGAAACCATTTCCTGCGCGCCTCGCTCTGAAGCTCGTCCAGGTGCTGGAGCGCGTAGCAAAGCTCGGCGCCGAAGAGCACGATGATCCAAGAGTAGTAGATCCAAGCCATGGATATCGGAACCAGCGCCACGGAACCGTAAAGCTTTCCAATCACGCTGTGTGAGAAGACGATTTTGACGTAAGCGCCGAGCGCCACCTTCGCCGTCTCCCAAAGAAGAGCCGACAACGCGGCCGCGATCAGCGCCGGCTTCGGCCTCACCGGCACGGACGGCACCACCTTGTACAAGAGGAAGAAGAGCGCAACCGTGATAGCGTAAGGCAGGACGAACTGCGTGAAAAAGCCGGGGAGTTGCTTCTTGCCAAGCTGGGCGCTCAAGGCGAACGACGCGGCCGCCAGCATTGGAAAAACCGTGAATCCCGTCCAGAGCACGGCGACGCGAACGAGAATGTTGTGCTCGGACCTGGGCGCCCTCCATATCTCGTTGAGATAGCGCTCCACCAGAAGCATCAGCGACGTTCCCAGCGCGACCAGGACGATAAGCCCGATGAACCCGGAAACGCCGGAAGCCAGCAGGTCCAGGTTGTTGGAAAGCTCCTTGAACAGATCATCCACGACCTGCCGCGCGCCGGAGACGGCCATCTGCCCGAGCATGAGGTTCTGGACCCGCGCCATGTGCTCCTTGAAAAGGGGCGACCTTCCAAGGAAGAAGAGGAAGAGGACAAGCACTGGAAAAACGTTTACGAGCGTGAAGAAGGAGAGCGCCGCGGCCCGCAGGGCGAAATTGTCCTCCCACGCCTTGCGCGAGACATGGTAGCCGAGCTTCAAGGCGTAAAGGCCGCCGCGCCTCAGCCTCGAAACCTGCTGCGCCTCCTGCATGACTAGAGCGTGGATTCTCCTCGCCAGGGTCATCATGCCGAGAGTCTACCCCCTAACGCCATCCCTGACAAGAGGCTCCATGGCGCTGGAGGGCGAGGATGAGTTATGAAGGACGAAACGCTGAAGCCTCGCGCGCCAATATCGTGGCGCATCTTACTCCTAATTGCTGCTCATTGCCCGTGTCGCTGCTGGCTGGCTTCCGGCGCCTTTATGGTGTACCTTGGTGGCATGAGGGTGTTGGTGGTGGAGGACGAGGCCAAAACGGCGGCCTACCTCCAGAAAGGCCTTCGGGAAAGCGGCTTCGCCGTTGACGTCGCCGGCGATGGCGAGCATGGCCTCGAACTGGCTCTCTCAAATGATTACGCGTGTCTCGTTTTCGACGTGATGCTCCCCAAGCGCGACGGCTGGTCACTGCTTAAAGAGCTTAGAGCGGAGGGCGTCAACGCGCCGGCCATCTTCCTGACCGCGCGCGACGAGGTCGCCGACAAGGTAAGGGGGCTGGAGCTCGGGGCCGACGACTACCTCGTCAAGCCCTTCGCCTTTTCGGAGCTTCTTGCCCGCATCAGGTCAATCCTCCGGAGAGGCACCACCCCATCACCGCAGAGAATTTCGGTTGGAGAACTGGTGGTGGACCTTTCAAAGCGCAAGGCGTGGCGCTCGGGGAAGCGGCTCGACCTGTCGCCCAAGGAGTTCTCGCTCCTCGCGCTTCTGGCCGAGCACCGCGGCGAGGTGGTGACAAGGGCGAAAATCATCGAAGAGCTATGGGACATGAACTTCGATTTTGACGCGAACGTGGTCGAAGCGGCCGTCAGGCGGCTGCGGCGTAGAGCCGATGACCCGTTCGACCAGAAGCTCATCCACACGGTGAGGGGCGCCGGCTACCTCCTCGAAGTGCGGGAAGCGGGCGTGGAATGAAAAGCCGGTTTCTAAAGCCACACTCAATCTCGGCGCGGCTGACCTTCATGTTCGCGGGGGCAACCGTCTTTCTTCTGGCGCTTTCCGAGGGCTCGCTCTACTTCATGTTGTCACGAAACGTCATGGAGCAGGGCCGGCGCTTTCTCGCCGACAAGCTATCGGTCGTACAACTGATTCTTGCCAACCAGCCTGGCAGGATGGAGCCTCTTCGCGAGGAGGTGCAGTGGGAGACCGGCGCGAAGCTTCATGCCCGCTTCTTCAGCCGCGTCCTTGACTCCTCCGGCGGGGTGATCATCGAGACGCAGGGTATGAGCGCGCTGTTTCTCGACGCGCCGTTTCCACGGCCACCGACAGATGGCTCGGCTTTTCAGCGCGGGGTGATCTGGCGGCCGGAGGAGGAGAAGTGCTACCTGCTAGGCTCGGCCATCGCGCGGGAAGGGAATGCGGGCAGCCCACGGGTGCTCGAGGTCGCCGTCGACATCAGCGATGGCGACGAGCTTCTCGAAGATTACGGAAGAAATATGGGGCTCTCGCTGGCGGCGGGACTGGTGGTAGCGGCGTTCCTAGGTTATTTCTCCGCCAGGCGGGGCCTCGAGCCGCTTGCCTCGATGGAGAGGAAAGCCAAGGAGATCACCGCCGAGCGGCTTCACGAGAGAATGGCCAACGAGAAGTGGCCGAAAGAGCTTCTGGCGCTGGCATCCTCCTTCGACGCGATGCTTGCCAGGCTAGAGGAGTCCTTCGTTAGACTGTCGGCCTTTTCGGCGGACCTGGCCCATGACTTGAGAACGCCTCTCAACAACTGCCTCGGTGGATTGGAGGTCACGTTGTCGAAGCCGCGGGAGCCCGAGGAGTACCGCCAGGCTCTCGGCTCCGCCTTGGAAGACCTGACCAAGCTCTCCAGGATGATGGACAACCTTCTTTTCCTGGCTCGTGCCGACAGCTCCCATGCCAAAGCGGACAGGCGCTGGCTCGAAGCCGAAAAGGAAGTGTCCGCCATATGCGGCCTTTACGAAGCGGTGGCCGAGGAGGGCGATGTCGCCCTCGACCAGTGCGGGACGGCCCGCGTTTACGCCGACCCGCTGTTGTTGAGAAGGGCGCTCGGAAACATCCTCTCGAACGCGCTGCGCCTCTCGCCGCGCGGAAGCTCGGTCTCGATATCGGCGAAAGAAGCGCAAGGCGGCGCCGTCATCGAAATTTCCGATTCCGGCCCTGGTATTCCGGAGGACGAACTCCCGCGCATTTTCACCCGCTTCTACCGCCCAGCCAAGTCGCGAGAAGAACATCCCCAGGGGCTCGGCCTCGGGCTTGCCATCGTCAAGTCCATCATGGACATGCACCAGGGTTCCGTCAGTGCCCGGAGCGGGAAAGGCAAAGGGGCGCGTTTCATCCTGTTCTTCCCCAACCCAACCTGACCGTTTGGTCATCTTCGCGTCACCGTGCCGTCATGGCAAAGGCTTATCATTTTTGCAAAGGCTTGCCCAAGGACTTCGGGCCGGCCACTGGAGCGATTGCATGATGAGGCTTCGCGGCTGGCGGAACATTATGCGGCGTGCTTTCCCGCATATGGCCATTCCTCTTCTTTCCGGCTTAGTCGCTTTGGCCGCCGCCGCGCAGAATGCCGCTCCGAAGAGCGGCGCCGTGACGGAAAGCGTCGAGCCCCCGTCCAACGGTCCCGTCCTGAAGCTGGACAAGAAATACTGGTCCGGCTTTCTAAGCGATCCCAAGGAGATGATCAAGCCGGGCTTCACCGGCGAAAACCATTTTTGGGTCAAGGCCGTCCTTTTCGCCGGGGCGGGCTTGGCGCTCTACCGCTATGATGAAAACATCCAGCGCTGGAGCCAGGAACACAAGGGCGGCACGAGCGACAGCGTGGCGAGCGCGGTCAAGCCGCTGGGCCAGGGCTACCTGGCGCTCCCGCTTGTCGCGAGCTGGTACCTCATCGGGCGCAAGGCTCGCGACGGGCGCGCTCAGGAGACGGGGCGCCTCGGCTTCGAGAGTTTTATATTGACGGCCGCCGCCACGCAGTTTCTGAAATTCTCGACCCACCGGGACAGGCCCAACGAATCGTTGGACCATGGAGTTTGGAACGGGCCTTCCTTTTCCAACCGCCACCTTTCGTTTCCTTCGGGCGACGCCTCCTCCGTTTTCGCCGTAGCCACGATTTTCGCGACGGAATACAAGGAAAAGCGCTGGGTGCCGCCCCTGGCCTACGGCTTGGCGGCTCTCACCGCCATGGCGAGGGTCCATGACAACGCCCACTGGTCCTCCGACGTATTCGTCGGTTCGGTGGTGGGATACTTGGCGAGCAAATCCCTTTACAATATCCATCACGCTGACAAAGGGGGCGAGGTGGCTCTGCTGCCGATTGTTGGCGACGGCAGGCGGGGAGTCTTGGTGGACTACAGGTTCTAGAAAGGGAGCTTCGGCAGGCGAAGCTCTCATGACGGCTTCAGGGCGGCCACTTGGAGAGGAGGCCCGAATGTTGAAGAAGGTTGTTTCAGCGGCGGCGGTGGTTATTCTCTTCGGTCTCGCCAGCATCGCGGTGGGCGCGCACGAGAAGAAGAACGTGAAAAAGCTGACGAAGGAAGAAGTCCCGAAGCCCGTGCTCGCGCGCGCTCTTCCTTTTCCGATTCCGGAGCATCCATGACACGTCTTGCCAACGCGCTCCTTTTGTTGCTGCTCTCGGGTTGCGCGGCCTACCACCCTCTGCCCATAGACAAGAAAGCGGAAGCCGATGCGCTCGCGAAGCCTGACTGGCCCAGCGGCTTGACCGCGCTCGCCACGCTGTCGCTCGTGCCGCCCTTGTGTTCCTGGCTCCAGCGCTGGATGTTTTCATCA
>DAHXMK010000261.1 GCA_027365515.1 Candidatus Aminicenantota bacterium | reverse complement strand
GCCAGCCTGGCGATCTCGTCCACGCGCGCGCCGTCGAAGCCGGCCTCGGCGAAAGCGCGGGCCGCAGCCCCGAGGATGCGCTCCCGGCCTCCATCTCTTCGCTTCGCGCCGGTTTTCTTGTAGGTTCGCGACGGATTCCTCACCATTTCCTCCATGAGGAAATTAACCAACCGGTTGGTAATATAATCCCGCCGGCTCCTCTTGTCAAGCGGACAGGAATTCATTGCAACGTCACCGGGATTTCAGCAAGAGCAACGGAGCGCGCGAACAAAGGGCAAGGAGCGCCCGCGCCTTGGGCCGTGCGTTTTGCTCTTTGGCCCTCGCCTCGGCGGCGGGATCGCTACTTGGCCGCCGCCCCGTCGGCCCGGACATCCGCCATCTGCCTCTTCATCATGGCGAAGACTCCCTGAAGAACCTTCGGATCCTTCAGGTCAATGCCGAGGAAATCCTTCAAGAGCTCCTCGGCCGGGCGGTCGAAGCCCTGCGACACCATGGCGATGTACTTTTTGGGAAAGCCGGCCGGGTCGTCGAGGTAACGCTGGTAGTAAGTCAGCGCGAGTATGTGGGCCAGTACGTAGTTGAAGTAGTAGCCGGGAACGTCCCAATAGTGATGCTTGCGCATCCATTGAACTTTCATCTCTGGATACCGGGCGAAAAACGGGTCGTACTTGAGGCCGGTATCCTCGCAAGCCTTGTCGAAGCCGCCAGCGCCGGTTATCTCCCCGGCGGCCACCCTGTCGTAAGAGACCATCTCGAACTTGGCTCTCCTGGCGATTTCCCAGAGCACCATCATCTCGTCGAGCGACTGCGAGCGGACGGCGCGCCTTGCCCCCTCGTCCTTGAGCGTCTTCATCAAGTGGTCTCGCAAGAGCCACTCGTTGAAGGTGGCGAATGATTCCGTCATGTACGCTGGCCCCTCCGAGAAGTAGAGCGAGCCCCGGTGGTTGAGCACGAGCTGGTGGTGAATAGCGTGGCCCGATTCGTGGACGAGCGTCGCGACGTCGTCGAGGTAGCCCTGGTAATTGTCCATGAAGTAGGCGAAGTTGCCCTCGCAGAACGCGCCCTGCCCTCGGTTCGGTCCGCCGACAATGTCGAGCCTGCCGTTCTTCGGGTCGAGGAGCTTGCCCAATTCCCTGGAATACTCATCCCCGAGGACTTTGCAGGCGGCCAGGCCCTCCCTGCATCCCTCGCCGGCGGTGAATCGCAGCTCCGGCACACCTTTGGCCGGCATATCCATGTCCCATATCTCGGCCCTCCCGATGCCGAGGCTTTTGGCGGCGCGGTCCATCTTCATGTCGAGGTACTGGTGATAGAGGGGAAGCTCCGCCTCGATCTGGCCGTAGAGGTTGTCAAGCTCGCCGCGGCTCAGGTATGCATCGAAAAGCGCCTCGTGGTAGTAGGTCGGAAAGCCGTGGAGCTTTGAAACCTCATTGTTGGCCTGCATCTCCTTGACCAGAGAGAAGCCCGCGAGATCGCTCAGCTCGCCGAGCTGTTTATAGTATTCACGAAAGGCCTTCTCCCGAACCGAGCGGTCCGGATCCTTCATAAGGGTCGAGTAGTCCAGGTGGAGGCTTCGCTCGGCTCCCGAGGCTTCAATCTTGGGAAACGCCGTTCTGTCGAAGGTCAACTGGAATAGCGCCGGCTCCCACGAAGAGAGCGCAGGGCCGAGCTCCGCCAGCAGCGACTCCTCCTTTTCGGAGAGAACGTGAGGCGCCTCGCGGACGGCCGCTTCCAGAACGAACCGGTAAGACGACAGCTTCGGCTCCCGCTTGACCATCGCTTCCAGCTTCGCGGCGTCAAGAGACCGAAGCTCGACGGCGAAAAAGCTCTCGCGGGCGTCGGCTTCCGCGCGCAGCGTCTCGTAGGCGTCCATGTACTTCCTGTTCTTCGTGTCAACTGCGCTCGTGAATTCGCCATAGGCGTAAAGCTTTATGAGAAGGTCCTCGCTCTCTCGCCTGGCCTCCAGCGCTTTGAGGAGGGTGGCTGGCGATTCAAGAAGCCGCCCCTTGAAGCCCTGAATCGCCTCCACTTGCGACCGGGCCTTTGCCATGTCCGCCTGCCACGCCGCGTCATCGGCGTAGAAATTTTTCTTGAAGTCGAAGCGGTAGAGATTCCGTTCATTCTCGGGCACGGGATCGAAGGGCTTTTTCTGTTCCTGGGCCGGCGCGGCCATCGTCACCGCAAGCCCAAGGGCCACCACCAAAGCGAAAAGGGTCTCGCTCATTCTCTCCTCCTCGGCGCCGAGCGCCAGCAACAAGAATAACACGTCCCCGGCGGATGAGAGCCATTTTTGCGGGATGGAGGAGTCGGGACGAAGAATCGGCGCGCCCGCGAAAGGCGCGCCACCTCACGCACGCCAAGTTTACTACCCGCCTATTTGTGGCGCATTTTCCGCCTCACGGCTTCGGTGCGGTTGCGGTGGCCTTGCGTTCGAGCTTGCCCCAGCCGACCATGCCGCCGCGCACCGCAGTCATGACCGATTTGATCGCGACGTAGTACATGAGCTGGCGGTACAGAAAGCGCTGCACCGGGAGCCAGACCATCAGCCACCAGTCCTCGTCGCGCTCGAGCGAGAACGCGAGGACGGAGGCCAGCACGTCAACGACGAGGAACATGGCGTAGTAGAAGAGGACCCTTGACAGCGCGTGGCTTGGGTCGTCCGCCGGGTGGTAGTGCTGCTGCAATCCCGCCACGACTAGAGAGGAGGCCATGACGAGGTCCATCACCGGCGAGACGAGGGGGAAGAGCACCTGAAAGACGAGGATGTTCGGAAGCGCGAACATTCCCATCGAACCGTAACGCGGCCTCAAGAAGGCCTTCCGGTGTTTCCATGCGGCCTGCATCGTTCCGTACATCCAGCGGAAACGCTGGCGCATGAAGCCTTTCACGGTGTCGGGCGCCTCGGTCCATCCGTTCGCCCTCTCGGCGAAGAGGACCCTGGTCCCTTTCTCCAGAAGCGACAGCGTGAGGTCGGCGTCCTCGGCCAGCGTGTTGGTGGAGAAGCCGCCGGCCTCCATGACCAGTTCTTTTCGCCACGCCCCGACAGCGCCGGGCACAACGGTGATGCAGTTGAGCGCCCCGAAGGCGCGCCGGTCAAGGTTCTGGCCCGTTATGTATTCGAGCGCCTGGTACCACGTGTGGAGGTTGACGCGGTTTCCAACCTTGGCGTTCCCAGCGACCGCGCTGACACTCTTGTCCGAGAACGGGCCGGCCAGCTCCCTCAAGGTGGAAGGCTCGAAGATCGTGTCGGCGTCCAGGGCGACGACGATCTCGCCGCCGGCTTGGGCGATTCCGAAGTTGAGCGCGGCGGCCTTGCCTTGATTCGCCTTCGTGAAGACGCGCACTTTATTGTCCGCGCCGAAAGTTTCCACCGCCTTCGCGTAGGTCGAGTCTTTGGAGCCGTCGTCAACGACTATAACCTCGAAATCGGGATAGTCCGATCCCAGCAGAGCCTCGACCGTCGCGACGATGACCTTCTCTTCGTTGTAGCAGGGAACGATGACAGAGACCGGCGGCGCGAAGCCCGAAGGGGGCTCCGGCTTGCGCTGAAACTTCTCTATCACCGCCATCAGCCCGATGAAACAGAGCCTCGCCATGCCGAGCACGATGCCAAGGACGAAGAGCAACGACAGCGTCCAGATGAAGGCCCCGACGATCATGAAGAAGAGATCGTCCACGCCTGTGATCAGCCGCTCGGAGGGAGGGACTTTGGGCATCACCTGGTCCCTCGTCAGCCCCATCAGCTCGCTCACTCCGACCAGCTTGAAGCCTTTCGCCTGAAGGCCCTCGATGATGAGCGGCAGCGCCGTCACGGTCTGCGACCGGTCGCCGCCTCCGTCGTGCAGCAGGACGACGTTGCCCTTGTGAAGCTCCGCCCCTTCGATGACCCTTTTGACTATCACGTCAACGCCGGGGTGGTACCAGTCACCCGGGTCTATCAGCATCCCGACCGTGGCGTAGCCGAGCGAGCTTGAGATCAGAAGCGGCTTGACCTCGGCCGGTGTCGTCGGCTCGACGTCCTCGCCGTAAGGCGGCCTGAAGAGGACGCTCTGGCGGCCGAGCCTGCTTTCAAAGAGCCGCTGCGTGGCGTTCAGTTCGAGCGTGAGCTGCTTCTCGGAAATCTCGGCGATGTTCGGGTGCGAGAAGGTGTGGTTGCCGATCTCGTTTCCCTCGCTGACGAGCCTCTTCAGAAGCGTCTGGTGGCGCTCGGCGTTGGAGCCGATGATGAAGAAGGTCCCGTGAATGCCGTAGCGCTTGAGGATGTCAAGTATCGGCGCGGTGTAGGTGCCGTCGGGCCCGTCATCGAAGGTCAGCGCGATCTTCATAGGGTCCTTGCCGCCGGAGCGGAGAATCACGTATGGCGACGGGAAGCTTATCAGCTTCGCTTCGGTGATCAGCCCCGATTCG
The DNA here is from genome assembly GCA_027365515.1 of Candidatus Aminicenantota bacterium. Taxonomy (GTDB): domain Bacteria; phylum Acidobacteriota; class UBA4820; order UBA4820; family DSQY01; genus JAEMPZ01. Next base: position 89 of record DAHXMK010000261.1, on the reverse strand, counting down.
TCGTCGTACTTGATCTCGCGCAGCCCGTCCTTCGGCGTGGAGCGGACCCTTAGAATCTCCCCCTTCCCCTCGTAGTCGAGGTCGTAGCC
>DAHXMK010000246.1 GCA_027365515.1 Candidatus Aminicenantota bacterium | reverse complement strand
AGTTCACGGTCTTCCCTGGAGTAGGGTTCCTCCGATTGCTTCTCCCCCAGGATAATAAACCCCAGCAGCCTCTTCTTCGCCACTAGCGGAAGGATGATGCTCGCGTCAAGCTGCCGAAGGAGGGCGAGCTCCGCGTGGGCGGCCGCGTCGTTCGGGTCGGCCTTTGGCAGGGCCGCGCTCCACGAGCTTGGGCTGCCGAGGCCCACGTTGAGGGCCGCCGGTTCGCCTTCCACGTGTTTTGACAACTCCGACACGATGAGAGATCGTCCGCTGAGAATTGCCGTGGGCGCCCCGTCAAGATGCCGGTGCTGAAGGTCATCGCCTTTATCCAGGCGGCAGAGGCACAAGAAATCGCCGGCGTGGTCCTCGGCGGTTGCTCTCGTTGGTTCGCCCGCTAATGCCGGCCCTGGGAAGCGCGCCACGTCGCTGCCTTTGACGTACACCGCCACTTGAACGGGATGGAGGGACGCCATGAGCTTTCCGGCCGCCATGCCGAGAAGCGTGCACGGGTCGGTCGCGAGGTTGCGCGCCTCCCGGCTGAGTTCCGTCAATATGCGCCGCCCGTCAACGCTCTCGCGAAAGAACCGTCGCTCTATCAAGCCTCCCACGAAAGCGTTCAATCGCCTCAGCCCGATGACGGCGAGCATCGTCGCCAATGCCGTCGCCAGGGCGAACGGCGCGGAGGCGGTCCCGTTGAACAGCCATCCGAGCGCGGGGCCGGCGAGATAGAATACCGCCAGAAACACCGCCACGCCTTCAGCCGCGAGGAAGCCTTTTGAAAGAAGCGTGAAGCGGAGGCTTCTTCTGGCCAGAAACCCCGGCGCCGCTCTTCTTTTTCCTTTCCGGCTCTTCGCGGCAACGAGGTTCACGGCGCGCATCCCCTTGCATGAAGTGGGAAGACCGCTGTCGCGCCGATAATAGTCACCAGGTATTACGCGGACAGCCTACGGGGGCCGCTCAGCCGTCCAGATTCAACCCCTCATAGAAAGTTTAACGGGGCGCGCGCACCCGTTATTCCGGCGGGGGGAAACCGCCGCCGGAAGCCTTCACCTTGCGCCGATAATCTTGATGTCCCCAGAGCCGGTGCTCACTTTCAGTCTGGCGGAGCCCGCCGCCCCCGAAAGCGCCCAGTGAGTGCCCCGCTTTTCCACCGACGCCGGGAAGTCGCAGCGAACGTCGCCCGAACTCGTGTCGAGAACGCCGCCTGGCGCCGCGCCGGCCGGCATCTTGAACTCCACCGAGCCGGAACCTGTGTCCGCCGAGAGCTTCGACCCTTCAGCGAGGCTGGGCCATGCGGCCGTCACGTCCCCCGATCCGGTGTCGAAGCTCGCTTCGCCGATTAGGCCGTTCGCGGTGACGTTTCCGGACCCGGTGTCCGCGCTGAAAAGTGCGGCTTGGCCTGTAAAGGTGACGTCGCCGGAGCCCGTGTCGAACAATGCCTTCTCGATGGGACCGGAAACGGCGGCCGTGACGTCGCCCGAGCCTGTATTGGCCTTCAGCTCCCTGGCGGAGCCGTCGAAAAGCACGTCGCCGGACCCGGTGTCGCATGAAACCTTGTTGGAGGAGGCGTCTCCCTTGACCGTGCAGTTGCCCGAACCGGTGTCAAGCTCGATGTTCATTCCGGTAGGCATCGTTATCTCGATCTTGCCCTCGGACGAAACGAAGCCGACCATGAAATGGACGCCGGCCCTCGACCTGACAAGCAGCGTGTCTCCTTCCTCCTTGAAGACGGGCTCGAAGGCGTCCAGATATTTCTTCGCCTCGGCGGGCCACGCGGTCATCTTCATGTCCACCACGACGTGAACCTGAGCGCCGGGAGCTATGGCGACCGTGACGTCCTGAAAGCTAGCCTCGACTTTGAGCGTCCCTCCGGGCTTGGCGGGAAAGCTCCTGTCGAAGTGAGATGAAACCGTGTCGGCGGCCGCCGCCAGCGACGCCGCCGCGAAAAGGCAAGTCAGCAAAATGGTCCGCGCTCTCATCTTGGCCCCCTTCCTGAAAGCGGGCGAAGCCGCGCCATGCGGCGCCTCGTGCTTTCCCGCCTGCCACCTTAGACGAAAGCCGCCCACGCCAGGTTTCACGCGCCGCGCTTCGCGCGGAAAGATGCTTTCACCACGGCGCAGAGGTCACGAAGGGAAGAACGTAAGAAGTTAGACATGAGAGCTTGTAGGAGGCGTCTCCAGACGCCGATCCGGCCGAAGGCCGAACGAAGGGACATTTCACCACGAAGAACACTAAGGTCACGAAGGGAGGAATGTGAGAAGCTAGAAGTGGGACGTAGCG
>DAHXMK010000234.1 GCA_027365515.1 Candidatus Aminicenantota bacterium | reverse complement strand
GTTCCCTCCCCGCCGACGTTGACGCCGGTCACCAGGTACCAGTAGAGCCGGCCCGCGGCCGTGGACGGATCTTCCGAGAGAGCCGCCGTCGTAGCCGAGCCGGTCTGCCTGAGGCAGGCGTCCGCTCCGCCCGCCGTCAGGTTCGGCAGGTCCGCCGCCAATCCGCGATACAGGTTATAACCGGTCGCTTCGGCCAGGGTGGACCATTCCATCGTCGTTTTGCCGCTCCACTGCTGGGAGGCCGCGAGCGACCCTCCGGGCGCCACTTCGCCAGGGGGCGAAATTGGCGCGCAAGGGTGTGACACGCATGTTGGCTGGGCCACGTAAGTCAGCGCGATGTCATCCACGGTCAGCGTCCGGCTCGTGCCAGAGCCGCCAACGCTAGTGCACTGGAAACCCAGAAAGTAAGCGCCGGTTAAAGGGACCGTGAAGCTTCCGCTTCTGGCGGCGCACGTCGTATTCGTCAGACTGGTCGTCGGGAAGATGGTGATCGTCTGGCCCGAGGCCGACGCCGACGCGCCTGCCGTGACGGCCAGCTTTTGAGTGTAGGAGGCACTGCCCACTTTTTGGTTGAAGGCAAGCGTATAGGCGACGCCCGCGGTGAGCGTCACGGCCGGCGTGAAGGCCCACGAATTGGCCGTCGCCGAATTGCCTGGATACCTCAGCCCGTTGCCGGCGCATCCAGAGGAGGTGGTCACCCACGCCGCGCCCGACACCGCCTGCGCCGTCCAGCCGGCCGGAAGAGACGGCGGCGTCACGGCCGAGAACGACTCGCTGAAGGCCGTGGCGGTCCCGCCGGGAGTGACGCTGCCTACCGTCACGGTGAATGAGCTGTCCCACGCGCCCTGATCGCATGACGCGTGCAGGGTGAAGGCGATGGCCGTCCCGCAAGCGACGCTCGTGTCAACCTTGAACTGGAAATGAGGGGCGTCGCTCGTGGCGGCCCCGTTTCCAGCCACGGATGGAAATGCCGCCGATGGCTGAGTCACCGTTATGCCGGGCGTCAAGGTCGAAAGATACGCGCTGACGTTCGTGGCGCCCGCGGGGCCGCTGTTTGCAAGCGTGATTTGGAGGACGGCCGATTCTCCCGGGTCAAGCACTCCGTCCCCGCGGGAGCCCGTTCCATTACAAACGTCGGCCAAGGTTGACGAGCTGTAACCAAGCTTCGTAGTGCTCATGGGGCAGTTGCAGGTCGTGGCGGCGTCGGCCGTCACGCCGACGCCCGCGACGACGGTTGGGGCGTAGCCCGGCGCGGTGCAGGTGACGGTGTAGGTTCCGGGCTGAAGGACGCGGTGGAAATCGCCCGCCACCGGGTCGGTGTAGATAGCCGGGTAGTCGTGCGGCACCGGAACGGCCGCCGAGGCGGTTGCCGTCACCGCCACCTTGCCGTCCATCGGCGCGCCAGTGGCCGTGTCGGTCATTATCCCGTGGATTCCCTGGAACGCCTTCAACATGTAGTTGATGACGGCTTGCCGGTGGTAGGCGCAGTCCGTCGCGATCTGCGATGTTGACGGCGTCTTGGTCAAGTCGAGTTCCACGGTCGTGTCGAGGTCGCTCCATTCGCCGTAAGCCCAATCGTTCGTGTCGCCGTTGGTGACGTACCAGTCGCCCCCCTCGGTGAACCAGAAGCCGGGCTGCGTGCAACCGTCCTTGTAGGCCTGGGCCAATCCGTGCGGGGCGAGCGTCAAGCAGCCGTTTTGGTCGCTGCAACCGGTGCCAGGCGTCCGGGAGGCCCAGAAGATGGGCTCGTCCAAAGGCGCGGCGGTCGTGTAGTTCCATATCGAATTGAAGCACTCGTCGCCGGAATGGAAAGAGATCGAAACGGCGAAACGCTTCTTGGAATGGTCGGCCGTGGCCGCCTCGGTCAGGTCGCGTATCGCCTGCGTCTCCTTCTCGGTCCACGGCCCCGCCGAAGGATAGCCGTCGCCGCTCCCAGCCGGCCCCCAGAAATTCCTGTTGAGGTCCACGTTGCGGCTGTTGTAGCGCTTATCATTCGCGTTGCCCCATGGGTTGCCCATCGGGATGAACCACATCTCGGATTCGTCCACAAGCTTCTTCGCGGCCGCGTCCTGCGGGTCGGCCGCGTAGCCGACCAGGATCGTGTCGAGCACGTCGCACGCCACCATGCAGCCGATCTTTTCGTCTCCATGGATGTTGCCATAAATTCTGATCTTGGGCTCGGCCTCGACCGCGTCGGGATTCTTCGAGACCTTCATGGCGATGATGTCGTAATTGCCGTCTTGCGTCGCCCCGAGGTTGTAGAGGCGGCAGATGTCAGGGTGGGCGTCGTAGAGTGCGAGCAGGTGCTCCATGAGGCTTCCGGCCGGCGGGTTGGCCGTCATGAACTTGGACGCCGTGTAGTAGCTTGAAGCGGCCAGGGCCTTCGACGCCTCGTCGGCTTCCTTCCAGAGCCTTCTGTCCTCGTCCATCTCGGACTGAAGGATTTCCACCCGAAGCCCTTTTTCCTTCAACCTGCAAAGTTGGTCATCCGTGAGAAGCGCCTTGTACACGTTGCCCTTTCTGTTGGTGATGTCAACGCGCAGGTCGTAAAGCAGCTTGACTTCCTCTGGACTGGAAACGGTGACCGCGGCCAGCGTGTGGCCGTCGTAGGTGTCGGCCCATGACGGCAGGCCCGCCAAAATCAACAACGCGAGAATGAACGGATAGGGCCTTCTCAAATCCACCTCCCACCGCCCCAAGATTACCACGCCGCCTCTCTCATGTATAATCTAAAGGGGACGCCTCTCATGGGGGAGCGGAGAGTGGACGAAACGCCGGCGGCGCCACGAAACTCAAGAGATGAAGAGAGGGCATACAATCGCGCGATTCGCGCCTGGTCGTTCTACGATTGGGCCAACCACGCCTACATCACGACGACCGCGTCCACCTTCTTTCCGCCTTACTTCATAGCCATAGCCGCCCCCGCCTTCATCTCCGCTGGAAAGTCGGCCGTTGATCCAGCCGCGGCATCGTCGGCCAGGGACGCCGCCTCCAACGTCTTCGCATTCACCGTCTCGGGGGCGCTTCTCTTCGCGGCCCTCCTTTCTCCGCTCCTCGGAACATACGCTGACATTACCGGGAAGAGGAAGAGGACGCTTCTCTGGACGACCGGCCTCGGAGGCATCCTCGCCTCGATGATGGTCGTGGTGCAGACGGGCAATTGGCCCATGGGGCTCCTCTTATACTTCCTGACGCAGATCGCGATGAACGTGGCGCTGGGGCTGAATTCCAGCCTGCTGCCTCACGTGGCGAGGCCGGATGACCTCGACAGGGCGTCGAGCCTCGGCTACGCGATGGGGTACGCGGGCGGCGGCCTTCTTCTGGCGATCAACGCCGCGCTCTACTTTTTTTCGCCTGCCCTCGGAATAACGCATGGGCTCGCCGCCAGATTCGCTTTTCTCTCCGTGGGGCTGTGGTGGATCGGCTTCTCCATGCCTCTCGCTCTGGGCGTCGGCGAGCCGGAGGCCACGCCGCTGAAAGGCGGCGGCTGGAGCCCTCTCCACGACGCGGTCACGAGGCTCGGCCATACGCTCCGCGACATCAGGCGCTACCGGGAGCTTTTCAAGATGCTCGTCGCTTACTGGTTCTACATGGAGGGCATCGGCGCGATCATTCTGCTGGCCACCGCCTACGGCGCCGCGCTCGGGCTCGATACCGGCGTGCTCATCGCGATGCTCCTGATGACCCAGTTCGTAGCTTTCCCTTATGCCCTCGCGTACGGCCGCATCCCGGACCATTCCAGCAAGTGGAGCGGATTCTTCCTTTCCATGATCCTCTGGACGGCCGCGACCTTCCCCCTGATGGGCGCCTACGCCAACACGAGCGGCTCGGTAGGCATCGCTAAAGGCTTCGCGTGGATAGGGCTGAACCAGGCCGCCGGGCTCGCCCTCTCTCTCCTTATCGGACGAAGGCTCCTCCAGCCGCTCGCCGCGAAGCTCGACGCGAAACGCGCCGTGATCCTCGGCCTATGCGTCTATTCCGTTATTCCCATTTGGGGCATGTTCCTGAGGACGCCGGCGGAGTTCTTCATGCTCGGCTGGATGGTCGGCTCGGTGCAGGGAGGCACGCAGGCGCTGAGCCGCGGCGTTTACGCGGCCATGCTCCCCAAGGCGAAGTCGGGGGAGTTCTTCGGCATCTACGGCCTGGCCGAAAAGTTCGCGGGCGTTTTGGGGCCTCTTCTTTACGGCCTCGTTGGGACGTGGACCGGCAGCCCGCGCTCAAGCATTTTTTCCCTCGTGCTGTTTTTCATCATCGGCATCGCCCTCTTCGCCCGCGTTGACGTGCGGGCCGGCAGGGCCGAAGCCGCCCAGGAAGAAGCCGCCATCGAAACCGCCCACGCAGCGGACTAGCCATATCCGTGCAGGCGTTTCGACCAAATGGTAAATGCGCGAAGCCGGTCGGCGGTTGAATGTAGGTCCAGGAAGTCCATACAATACAACGTATGGAGGGCCGGTCTTCATGCGCCATCACTTGAAATTGTGCGGCCACGCTTTTATCGCGGAAAGAGAACGTGCAACGAGGCGCCCCATGAGGCAGTCGTGGAAGGCGCATTTCGACATGAAAAGCAGAACTCAACACATCATGCGCGTTGGCTATTATCTGAGGCGGTGTGGACTCATGTGCGCACTGCTGACTGCTTCGTCGTGCGCTTCCCGCCTTGAAGTTCATAATGCTTTGCCACAAGCCACCGTGAGCGTTTGTGGACGCGTTCGCGACGATTGTGGAAAGCCCATCTCGGGCGCCATCGTCAGCCTGAAGCCAGGAGATTCTTCCCGCGTGGGGGTCGCCACTGACGCATCTGGCAGCTTTTGCTTGAAAGGCCTGTGTCCATCGCAAACTGGGGATTTGCTGGTAGAAGCCCAAGGATATGAAGCGCTGGAACTGCCGCGTTTTACTTCTAGCGGGGATTATCGCGAGTT
>DAHXMK010000233.1 GCA_027365515.1 Candidatus Aminicenantota bacterium | reverse complement strand
CGATGACCAGCCGTTTTGTTTGCGGCTCGGCATTCCCTCCGTGGAAGCCAATACCAGGCTGGAGGCTTCCGTCTCGCCATTTGGAGAGGACCGCTATATCGCGCCAAAAACATCAAGCGCGTACGTCTTGCAGCTAAAAGGGAAAAAGGACTTCCGTCTCGAACTAAAATCTTTCGAGTCCGGTGAACCTCTTGAGCCGTTCGATCAGAGCGCGTCCATAAGCAAGCAGAGTCAGGACCCTGAATGCAGGATACTATTCCAAACCTACAAGGAAGAATCACTGGTCACGGTCGTGGGCCCGCCAGGCGAAGAATACAGCCTGGAGATATTTCAACCGTGGGATGAGGCAACGCTAAGCGAGACAGGCCGTTTTCTTGTCACCACCATCCATTCCGGTTTCCCGGATGACTCCATTGATGCCACGGGCATCCTTGTGTCTGACGAGGATCAGACACCTCACGTCAGCTCAGCGGCTTCCGACGTGATCCATCTGGGGAGTGGCAAGGGGTGGGCAAGGCGGTTCAATCTGCTTGATGAGGAGACGATCTTCTTTTTCGTTGAGGAACCTGGAACTTACGAGCTGAAGTCGGAGGGCACTCCGCTGAGCGCGAGGTTTTCTCCCTTCATGCTCACTTATCCGCCGAATTACAGCGCGCCTCCATACAAGCCGGCCAACTCGTCATGGGACCTCGATGCCGGCTATTGGGTGCTGTCGCTTTCCCCCGACAAGAAAGGCATGGCATCTGTGGCGGTCAGAAAGAAAGGCGGGCTCTGGCGGAGCGTCACCGGGGCGCTTTTCGGTCAGGACAAGGTCGTCACTGGCCCGGCAAAGGGCGCGTGTCTTCTTCCCGATGTCGTAGTCGCCCCGGGACACTCCTACACTCTTTACATGAACGAACAGAAGGGCGTTGAAAGAGGCCTGCTGATTCGGCGGCTTCCGCTGAACCTTTCAAGCCCGCTCCCGCTCACTTTAATGCCGGGCCAAATGGTCAAGCTGCCTTTCCGCGCTGCAAAGCCAGGGAGGCTTTTGCTGGCCTCCAGCCCGCGGGTAGAGGCTGATCTCTCCGTGGACCGGGCCGTCCACGCGCAACGATGCGACGTGGAACCGGGCGACCACGAGATTTCAATAACCAACAATGGCAGCCACACTTCCGTTTTTGTCATTAGCTTCATCGAAGCGAATCGGTTGCCTGGAGCCGCCCAGGCCTACTTGCCGGACGATGTCTCCTCAGCGTTCAGCCAGTTTGACAAGCTGACGGATAAGTCGCCCATTTTTTTCGACCTCGACAGAAACGGGTCAAAGACAATGCTGCTCGAGGTGGCGGACCCTGCTCTATACCGGATCGAAACGACCGGGCTTCTTGCCACTTCATGCACCATCCGCACTAGGACGTGGACGGGCCTGTTCGAAGATGCCGGGGGAGGGGCCGGCCGTAACAGCCTTGTCCAGGCTTATCTGAAGCCAGGAGAATATCAGGTGACGGTGCGCGCCAGAGGAGAATCCAAAGGCCATTTGGGGCTCAAGGCGTCGAGGATGGAAGTAGTGAATGGAAGCCCTCTCATTATTGGGGGCGAGACAAGAGAAAGCATCCCCGCCGGTGCCGCCGTAGAACATTCCTTCACGATACAAGAGCGGGGAACTTACTCTCTTTCCACGATAGGCGTAAACAAGACTTTCAATTGCACGATAGAGGGCCCGGATGGATGGCCGTTGTCGCCGCCTGGTTTGCCGGCGGGGCTGCAAAGAGAGTTCTCTCCAGGGACGTACGGTTACGTCAGTCTTCCGTGTGATGTGGATACATTGAGAGATACGCGCCTGGAATTGGTCAAGCCAAAGGCAAAGATAGAAGGGCACGGCCCGCACCCGATCGTCCTGAACGGCAAAGTGGATAACGTCTGGCACGAGTCAGCCAAGGGAGAGCTGCGGGAGAGGGATCTGTATGATTTCACGGCACCAGC
>DAHXMK010000215.1 GCA_027365515.1 Candidatus Aminicenantota bacterium | reverse complement strand
GGCTAGACACGCGCTTCTTGCCGTCGCGGACCTCGACAACGTTCTCGGTGGGGATCATTACCTCGCCGAAAGAGTCCTTGAGCCCGAACGCCTCGATGCGGTTTGCGAGGCTCTCCTTGACCCTGTTCTCGAAGCCCGAATAGGTATGAATGATATACCACTGCATCTCGGCCATTGACGGACTCACTTAAAGCGATCGAAGAGCTGGTTCAGAAGGCTGAAGATGACTTGGTCAACGATCCAGAGGTAAACGCCGAAAATGGCCACGACAACGACGACCACTGTCGTCGTATTCGTCACCTCGGCGCGGCTCGGGAAGGAGGTCTTCTTCACCTCGAGACTGACGTCCTTTAGAAACTGCGGGAAACTTTTCAACCATTCCAAAGCTTTCACGTCTCGCCTCACCGCTGTTCGCGTGCTTGCGGGGCCTTCGCCCCGAAGCCATCCTTCTTTCTTGCCAACCGCCGGCCGATCCGGCGGCCTTGCTTCCACATTTGGCAGGCCAGGAGGGATTCGAACCCCCAACATCCGGTTTTGGAGACCGGCGCTCTGCCAGTTAGAGCTACTGGCCTGTAAAAGTCCTCACTTCACCTCTTTGTGCACCTGGTGCGAACGGCAGAAGGGGCAGTATTTCTTGACTTCGAGCTTCCCCTGCTGCGTCTTCTTGTTCTTCGTCGTAGTGTAGTTCTTCCGCTTGCAGTTGCCGCACTGTAGATGAATGATGTCTCGCATGGTTCACTCCACTATCTCGGTTACCGCGCCGGCGCCTATGTTCCTGCCGCCGTCCCGCAGCGCGAATCTCACGCGCTCCTCGATCGCGGCGGGCGTGGCCAGAGTGACCAAGACGCTCGCGTGGTCGCCCGGCACGATTTCGGCTCGGTCGGCCGGCAGATCAATTTTGCCGGCAACGCTCGCGCCCCAGAAATCGAACTCGGCTTTTGTTCCCGAAACGAGCGCGGAACCAGCTCCGCCCTCGTCGCTGTTAAACAAGATCATTTCCGCGCGAAACTTCGCGTGCGAGGAGATGGAGCCCGGCTCGGCCACGACGCAGCCCGCGGCCGCGTCAAGAGCCTTTGCTCCCTTGAGGACGAGCTTCACTCTGGCGCCGCCGTTTCCAGCGCGCGCCGAAGCCGGCTCAACCATGGCGATCTCGGCCGATTCCGCCTGGCCTCCGTTCATGAGCGCCACGCGCTGGCCGCCTTTCGCCCGTCCCCTCAACAGATCTCCCGCGGCGACCAGCCCGCCGTCAGGCAGAGGAGTAAGATCATCAGCCCGCATGAGCAAAGGCTTCGACGCTTCGTCAACCGGCTCGGGCACGAAGCCGTCCAGCACCTTCAGCAGCTCATAAACGACGGAGCAGTTCGGGCATTCCGGGCCGCCGCACCCGCACCGCAGGGCCTTCAACGCTGACCCTTTGACGATCGGCGTCTTCGCCGCATCAAATTCGGACGCGCCCAGGAGCTCGCGGACTTCGGATTCGACGAGAGCGAAGATTTTGGGGTCGTTGACCATGTCGGCCTTGTTCAGGAAAACGACCACCCGCTCGACGCCGAGCCGCTTGGCCAGGAGAAGGTGCTCGCGCGTCTGGGGCATCGGGCCGTCGGCCGCGGAGACGACGACCAGAGCTGCGTCAAGGCGCGACGGTCCGGCTATAAGGCCTTTAACGTAGTCGGCGTGCGCCGGGCAATCAACGTGGACGTAGCGCCTGCGTTCAGATTCGTACTCGACCTTGGAAAAATTCGAGGCCGCGGAACCGTTGGGGTTGTAGGCGGCGTCTATCTTTCCGTACGGCACCGGCTTGGCCAGGCCGTGCTTGGAAAGCACCAGCGCCATTGCCGCGGCGAGCGTGGTCTTGCCGTGGTCCACGTGGCCGATCGCCACGATGTTCACCGCCGGTTTCGCCGAGTTGCCCATTTCTTCTGCCATACGGACGCCTTTCAAATCACCCTATTTAGAATGCTGGAGCCCGCGACCAGAATCGAACTGGTGACCTCATCCTTACCAAGGATGCGCTCTGCCGACTGAGCTACGCGGGCACTCTGTTCCAAAACTGCTCCTCGCTATTCCCCTTGTCGCGGTTTCCAATCCGCGTCAGGGTCTCCACTTTGGAGCGGGCGACGGGATT
>DAHXMK010000089.1 GCA_027365515.1 Candidatus Aminicenantota bacterium | reverse complement strand
GGCGCGGGCAAGACGACGCTCATCAGAATGACGATGGGCATTTACCTGCCAGACGCCGGGGATATCAGCGTGCTCGAAAAGCCGCGCGGCCAGGATACGGGCGCTTTGCTCGGCTACCTTCCGGAAGAGCGCGGGCTCTACCCGAAGATGAAGGTGGGCGAGCTTCTCAGGTTTTTTGGCCGCCTGCGCGGGCTCGGGGCGCAAGAAGCTTCTCGTCGCGCCGCGGATGGTCTCAAGCGGCTCGGCCTCTCGCAATGGGAAAACAACAGGGTTGACGAGCTTTCCAAGGGAATGCAGCAGAAAATTCAACTGCTGGTCGCGATCCAGCACAAGCCGAAGGCCGCCATTCTTGACGAACCTTTCTCCGGCCTCGACCCGGTCAACGTCGAGCTTTTCATGGAGGTGATTCAAGAGGCGGTCAAGGATGGAATGACCGTGGTTCTTTCCACCCACCAGATGGAGCAGGTGGAGAAACTCTGCCATTCCATCGCCCTCATCAACAAGGGGGAGATAGTCCTCAAAGGCGACGTTGGTGAAATCAGGAAGCAGTATGGAGCGAGAGCCGTCAAGGCCGAATTTTCCGATGGCGCCTCGCTTTCCCCCGGCGACTTCGCTTCGATCTCCGAAAAAAGCATTCTCCATCCCAACGAGGCCCGATTCTTCCTCCGCCCCAACGCCCACGCGGGAATGCTTCTCAAGCGGCTGCTGGAGCTTCACGTGAAGGTCTCGAAGTTCGAGGAGGCGCAGGCCTCAATGCACGATATCTTCGTCAAAGTTGTCACGGGGGAGGACTCCCATGCGAACTAATTGGGGGAACATTTACGCTATCATCAAGCGCGAATTTCTTGAGCGGGTGCGCAAGAAGTCGTTTCTCGTGACGACCCTAATAACGCCGCTTATTTTCGGCCTTCTGATGTTCGCGCCGATCATTTTGCAAGTCGTGCAGACCGGCAAACCGGCGAACGTAATGGTTCTCGACAAGACAGGCTGGGCAGGCAGCGCCGTTATCGCCGCCTCCGCCAAGCCGCGCGGCGCCTCCTCCACCATCGAGGGCCAGGCCGAGAAAAGCGCGATGAACTCGGCCACGCTGACTATGGCTCCCAAAGAGGAAAACCTCGACTCCATCAAGGTGGAGATAGGCGACGGCAAGGTTGACGGCCTGCTCCTCCTGGAACCTGACGCAAAAGCCGAGCTCAAGGCCACTTACTTCGGCCAGAACGTTTCAAACCCACAGCTCCTGCAGATGCTGGACAGCCGCTTGAATTCCGCACTTATGGAACACCGCCTCGAAGGGCTGGGCCTCGACAAGTCCCTCTCCGAAAAGCTTAAAGGGCGCGCCGAGCTTGACACGATCAAGGTTGAAAAGGGGGGCAAGACCCGCAAAGGCTCGATCATGGACTTCCTGATGCCCATCGGCCTCGCCCTTGTCATCTACATGATGATCATCATGTACGGCGTCGCCATCATGAACGGCGTGCTGGAAGAGAAGAACAACAAGGTCGTCGAGGTGATCCTCTCGGCCGCCCGGCCGTTCGAACTGATGATGGGAAAGATAGCCGGAATAGCGGCCGTCGGCCTTCTTCAGTACGTCATCTGGTTCGCCCTGGGCTCCGGCCTTTACCTGTCGAATCCGATGAACCTCCAGTCCTTCTCCGAAGGACTCGCGGTAAAGCCTCTTCAGTTGGCGCTGCTTGTGCTCTATTTCCTTCTAGGTTTCATCTTCTATTCGAGTCTTTACGCGGCGGTAGGCGCCACCTGCACCACCCAGCAGGAGACGCAGCAGTGGCAGATGCCGATAACCTTCGGCCTCGTGATACCGTTCGTTCTGATGATGCCGACGCTTCAGACGCCAAACGCTTCGTGGGTCGTATTCCTGAGCCTTTTCCCGGTCACTTCGCCGATCACCATGCTGTTGAGAACGGGAGCGGTCGAGGTTCCTTACTGGCAGCTTGGGGCGAGCCTCGCCCTTTTGGCCCTTGGAACCGTTGGCGTCGCATGGGCCGCCGCGAAGGTTTACCGCGTGGGCATATTGATGACAGGAAAGCGGCCGAGCATCCCTGAAGTGTTGCGCTGGATACGCCAGGCGTGAGAACGGCGAGCCCATTCCGGCAACGGGATGGGCTCTTTGCCCCGCCCTCTTCCCGGAATACAGCCTCCGATTGACAGCGGCCCGTCTCGAAGATATATTCCAATGCGAGGGGCTTGTACGCTCTCGGTTCTGCCGTCTTTCTTTGCCCGCGTGGCAAAACACAATCAGGGAGGTGCCGCAATGAAGAGAGTAATGTGGATAGCCGTTGCTCTGGCCGTCGTAGCAGCACTCGCGATTCCGGTATTGAACATTGTCAAGGGCGGGCCCAGGAACACTCAAATGTCCTCCTGCATTGACCCGAAGGGCGCGCCGCTGGCGGCCCGCCTCGAACCGAAATGCGCGAACTGTCACGCCGATGGAACGCCGTTGCCTTTCTACGCCAACTGGCCGATAGCTCATTCCCTTGTCTCGGCGGACGTGAGCAAGGGGCTCAGGTGGGCCGACCTGGGACGCGAGTTCAACAGGAAGGACCCGCCGACCGTCAGCGAAGCCACGCTTGCGAAACTCGAGAGGGTTGTCTCTCAAGGGACGATGCCTCCGGCGCGCTTCGTCGCGCTCCATTGGAATTCCTCCTTGTCCGAGGCCGACAAAGCCGCCGTCCTGGGCTGGATCCACGAAACGAGGAGATCGTTGGCTCAAGCCAGCTTGCCGGACTCCCTGGCCATCATGGCCGTGGTTCCAATTCCGGCAAGCGTCGAGGTTGATTCCGCCAAGGCGGCGCTTGGAGAGAAGCTGTACAACGACCGGAGGTTGTCGGGAGACGACACCGTAAGCTGCGCCTCCTGCCACGACCTCGCCAAAGGCGGCACGGACAACTTGCCTGTCAGTGACGGGATACGCGGCCAGAAGGGCGGCATCAACGCCCCGACGACATTCAATGCTCTCTGGCAATTCAAGGATTTCTGGGACGGGCGGGCCGCGAATCTGAAGGAACAGGCGGGGGGACCGCCGCTGAACCCGGTGGAGATGGGCGCCACCTGGGACGGCATAGCGGCCAAGCTTAATGCCGACAGACCATTCGCGGCGGAATTCAAGGCATCCTACCCGGAGGGATTCAATTCAGACTCGATCACCGATGCCATCGCGGTCTATGAAAGGACGCTCTACACGCCAAACAGCAGGTTCGACCGCTACCTCGCTGGAGAGAAGAGCGCCCTTTCCGAGAAAGAGCAGCATGGATGGGCCACGTTCCAGGAGCTGGGCTGCGCGACGTGCCATGCCGGCAAACTGCTCGGAGGCACCAGCTTCGAGCTCATGGGCAGGGAGGGCGATTATTTCGCCGACCGCGGCCGTCCTACGGACGCCGACTTCGGCAGGTACAACCACACGAAGAACCAGGCGGACCGCCACTTCTTCAAAGTCCCGACACTGAGAAACGTGGCCCTTACCTTCCCCTACTTCCACGACGCCTCGGCGAGGGACCTCGCGGCGGCTGAAAAGACAATGGCCAAGTACCAGCTCGGCCTCGCTCTTTCGGATCAGGACTCGGCCGACATCGAGGCTTTTCTTCGCAGCCTTACCGGGGAATTTCATGGCAAGCCGCTTTAGCGGCTGATTTTGGCTTCTCTTATCAGACGTTTCCGGCGCCGCCCTGGTCCTTCCGGGGCGGCGTTTCTTTTGGCGCGCTCTCGGGAATGGAAGGCGCCGTCATGGGCGCATCGCCTTTCAATACGGTAGTCTTGCCTCCGGCCTCAAGGGTAGCGGCCACCACCACCCACGGCTTGTCTGGCTCCTTGGCCAGCGTCACTACCGCTTTCCCCTCGCCCTTGTCGCCCTTGAGCGAGTAGTGCAGCTCGGCGCGGCCGCTGCCGTTATTGATATTGACCGAGCCTTGTGGAAAGAAGCCGAAGCTCTCTATTTTCCCTATCTGCGTCTGGACCACCGGGTCGGCCTTCAGGAATGATTTCGCAGTGTCCTGCGCGCCGTTCTTCATAAGAAAGCCGAAGGGGGACATCACCACTCCAACTATGCAGCACACGCATAGCAGGACTACCAGGACGATTCCTCCGACCACTCCAAGAAAGAACTTGTCCGTGCCTTTGTTCATGCGCTCCCCTCCACCACCTCTTCCAGCCTCTTGCCGAAGGTGCGGCAGAAGTGGAACGGGTTGTGCTGCGAGAAGATGTAATGTTTGAGGTCCTCGCCGGAAAGCTCGGCGCCGTTGTACGAGCTGTAGAGCCCTTCCCCAAGCTGGAAGCCGATCTGCTCGGAAAGGCCGTAAAGAGTGTCAACGTCCAGCTTCTGATAGCGCTGCATCTCCATGCCTGAAAGCCTTGAGCAGCCGCCTGCCTTTTCCATGTCGCTGAAGAAGTCGAGCGTACCCTTGAGAACGCTGAGGTGGCGCTGGGCATAGGCGCGCTCCTTGGCCGTGCGAAGGCGCCCGAAATCCTCGACCGCGCGGCGCATCTGCTCGCGCGTGCGGTAGTGGCGCATCGGGTTTATGAGCTTCGAGGCGACGAAGCCGCTGGCGAAATAGTGGAGGCGGCGGAAAAAAGCATCCCCCCCCTTTGCCCACGTCCAGCTCCGCCCCCATCAGGTAATGGGCCGCCTCCTGCACCGTTCTGTTTACGTCAAGCATGGGGATGTAGATTATGTTTCCTTCCTTGATGAAGAGCGCGCGGCCGTCCTCGATGATCCTCGCCTGGGTGCGGCCCGGCTCCTTCCTGAAGTAGGATCCGTTCAGAAAATCCAGGTCCTTCATCGTGAAGACCTGGAAGTCATCATCCCTCTTCAGTTTCAAGGCGAAAAGGTCCTTGAGAACCCTGATGTACTCGTGGATGCTTTCCGTTAAGTCAGGAACGTCGCCGAGATCACCGCCGCCCGACCGGCTGGGCCTGCAATAGCCTTGCATCGCGCATAGCCCTTCGCCGCCGTGTTCCAGCCACGAAAGGTTGGTCTGGACCTTGATCCAGGGAGCGGTGTTGTTCACCAGGTACCTGTCCTCGTCAATGCGGAACCAGCCGAACGGTTCCGCCCCGGCGCGCAGCCGGCGCATGATTACGGACTCGCTGTTCTGAAAAAGGAGGACGGGATGGAGGCCGCGCTCTTCCAGTTCGAGCGGAAGGTGGCGCGGCCCGAGGTGCAGGTCGCCGACCAGCGCGACGACCGGAGAACCTTCGTTCTCGCTTTTTATTTCGGCCACCCTTTTCGCCATGAAAAGGTCGCGCGCCTTCAGGCCGCCAGTGGTGTTGATGCCGTGGGCCGTCAGCTTTGCCGAGCGGGCATAGGAGAGGATCGGCTTGTAGTGGGAAAAGTCGAACCCCCAATGGGCGAAGAAGCCTATCCTTTCAAGAAACGTTCCCTCGTCCTCTATCTCGCCGTCCAGGTAGTCCGCCAACGCGCCGTCATGGCTGGCCTGCACCATCTCAAGGGCGAGGACGGGCCTCTGCCCGGCGTCGCACAGCGCCCGTATGACTTCAAGATATTGTCTCTGCGCCTGGTCCAGCGTGTGGAAGTCGGCGACGAGAGCCAGCCCGGCGGCCAAAGTGCTTTCAAGAAATTCCTCGCGGCTCGACGGCTCCGGCCTCGCCCTCTCCAGCACGGAAGCGTAAGAGCGGTAGTAGCGCCTCAAATCCCGGGGCTCCGGCCCCTCGATCTCCCGGACCTGCCTCTTGAGCCCTTTAAGGAGATTCCTGTAAAAGGCGAACCCCGTCAGCTTGCGCGCCATGGCGACTCCCAGGAAGAGAATTATACTCCACCCGCCTCCACTTCCCGATGTGATATCTTTGGGCCGGAGGGAAGATGGCTGGAGAGCGGGTGGTGCTGGCCGCCGTGGCCCTGCCGGGAACCAGCGCCGCCATCATTGACGACTATCTGAGCGAACTGTCGGAGCTGGTGGCGACGGCCGGAGGCGAAGTGGTCGAGCGCTTCGTTCAGCCAATGGAGCGCCTCAATGCCGCCAGCTACATCGGCGCCGGCAAGGCCGCTGAGATCGCCGCCTTCTGCGCCGAACAGAACATCCGCACCATAGTCTTTGAAGGCGACTTGACCCCGGCGCAGGTTCGGAACCTCGAAAAGATATTCGAGCGGAAGGTGATGGACCGGACGGGCGTCATCCTGGACATCTTCGCCAGGCGGGCCAAGAGCCGCGAGGCGAAGACGCAAGTGGCGCTGGCGCAGTACACATACCTTCTCCCGAGGCTGACGCGGGCCTGGTCGCACCTCTCGCGGCAGGCCGGCGGCATCGGCACGAGGGGCGTCGGCGAAACCCAGCTCGAAACGGACAGGCGCGTCATAAGAAGAAAGATTTCCCAGCTCGGCAAGACGCTCGCCGATATTTCCGCCCACCGCGAAGTCCAGCGCCGCAGGAGGCGTGAGACCTTCGAGGTGGCCCTCGTAGGCTACACCAACGTCGGGAAATCGCTCCTCCTCAACAGGCTCGCCTCCGCGAGCGCCAAGGTGGAGGACAAGCTATTCGCCACGCTCGACACCACTTACAGGCGCCTGCCTCTGGAGACCACGGGATCGCAGGCCCTCATCATTGACACCGTGGGCTTCATCAGGAACCTTCCGCACAACCTCGTCGCCTCGTTCCGCTCAACGCTGGGTTTCGCCGACGCCCCTCGTGCCGATGCCGCCGGCCTGCCGCGAGAGGTGCGACCAGGC
>DAHXMK010000127.1 GCA_027365515.1 Candidatus Aminicenantota bacterium | reverse complement strand
AAGCAGCGTGGTCAACCCGACCGGCCAAGAGAAGAGCGTGTGCAGAAGGAGCGCCGTGCCTGTGACGCCTCCGGTGAGGAGATGGTTCGGCAGGAAGAGGCTTCGCACGGCCAACGTAAAGAGGAGCGTTCCCGTTACCAGAAGGAACCCGCGCCAAAAACCGCTGAGGAGTCTCTTGTAGTTCAGGCCGCCCGTCACGGTCCCTTCTTTGCCACCCACGCGTCCCGTCCCTTAGCGCCTTGGCCCACTATTCGGCTACTCACGAGCAACCGAGCGAGTTGCCGCAGTTGAGGCACTTGTAACAGCTCCCGTTCCTGACAGTGATGTGGCCGCAAATGTTGCAGAACGGCGCGTCACCCATCATGGTTCCCAGATGCGCCGAGAGGGGGTTGGCGGAAACCCCTTCCATCCTGAACACCGGCACCGGTGCCTGCGACGAGAGCGCTTTTTCGGCTTCCTCGATCTCTTTCTTGGACGCCGTCGGCGAGGCCAGCGTTTTTTCCGCGTCTTCGGGCAAATCCTCCGGCTTGACCTGCACCAGGTCGGTCCTCTGCTGGTATTCGAGCGCGAGGATTCGGAAGATGTAGTCTATGACGGAGGTGGCGTACTTGATGTTCGGGTGGTCGCTCACCGGGCCCTGCGGCTCGAAGCGCGTGAAGGTGAAGCAGTCAACGTACTCTTCGAGAGGCACTCCGTACTGGAGGCCGAGCGAAACCGCTATGGCGAAGCAGTTCATCAACGATCTGAAGGCGGCCCCCTCCTTGTGCATATCTATAAATATTTCGCCCAGCCGGCCGTCCTGGTATTCGCCGGTGCGCAGGTAGACCTTTTGCCCGCCGACGCGCGCCTCCTGCGTGAAGCCGCCGCGCTTTTTCGGCAGGCGCCTTCTCTGCAAGGGAGTGCGCCAGACTTCCGCCGCCAAAGGCGCACGCGGTCCGGCCGATCCGGCAGCGGCAGCCTGGCTTGATGCGTCCGAAAGCGGCTGCGTCACCTTCGACCCGTCGCGGTAAACGGCGAGCGCCTTCAGGCCGCGCTTCCACGCCTCGACGTAGATCCGTTCGATCTCCTCGACTGTTATCGAATTGGGAAGGTTTACGGTCTTGCTGATCGCGCCGGATATGAAGGGCTGAGCCGCCGCCATCATCTTCACGTGGCCGAGCGGAGCGATAAACCGCTTGCCGGTCTTCCCGCAGCGGTTGGCGCAGTCGAAGACGGGCAGGTGTTCCTCCATGAGGTGAGGCGCCGCCTCGATGGTCATGTGGCCGCAGGCGGCGAGCGAGGCCTCGTCCACCTGCTGCTGCGTGAAGCCGAGGAACGAGAGGAAGTCGAAGCCGGGCTCCTTGGCTTTCGCCGGGTCAACGCCAAGCCTCTTGAGGCAGGCCTCTCCCAGCACGAAAGGAGAAAACGCCTGGGGAAGGTCCACGACGCGCGGGAGCTGCGATTCGATTCTGGCGATCTCCTCGTCGTTGAGCCCTTTCGCCTTGAGGGCGGTCGGGTTGACGTGAGGTGTTCCCGCGAGCTTGCCGGTCCCCAACAGGTATTCAAGGATCTCCTGCCTCTGGGAGTCGGTATATCCGAGGGCCACGAGTGAGCGCTCCACCGACTGGTTGACGATCTTGAAGTAGCCTCCGCCCGCGAGCTTCTTGAATTTGACAATGGCGAAGTCCGGCTCGATGCCGGTCGTGTCGCAGTCCATAAGAAGGCCTATGGTGCCGGTGGGCGCTATGACGGTCGCCTGGGCGTTCCTGTAGCCGTGCCGGCGGCCGAAGGTGAGCGCGTCGTCCCAGACCTGGCGCGACGCCAGGGCCAGATCCTCGGGCAGGAGGCTCGAGTCAACGGCGTGGCTCTGGTCGCGGTGCATCTTGATCACTTCCAGCATTGACTCCCGGTTCTTGAAGTAGCCGGGGAACGGCCCCTTTCGCTCGGCGAGGTGGGCGGAGACGGTGTAGGCGTGGCCGGTCATGAGGCTCGTCAGCGCCCCGCACCACGCAAGCGCCTTCGCGCTATCGTATGGCAGGCCTTTCACCATAAGCAGCGTCCCCATGTTGGCGTAGCCGAGCCCAAGCGGCCTGAAGTCGTGGCTGTTCTTCGCTATTTCAGGGGTCGGGTAGGAGGATGCGTCAACCAGGATCTCCTGCGCCGTAATGAGGAGAGTCACCGCGTGCTTGAACCCCTCAACGTCGAAGCGCCCGTCCGGTTCGAGGAACTTGATGAGGTTGAGGCTGGCCAGGTTGCAGGCGGAGTCGTCCAGGAACATGTACTCGGAGCAAGGATTGGAGGCGTGGATACGGTCGGTCGCCTTGCATGTGTGCCACCTGTTGATGGTCGTGTCGAATTGAAGGCCCGGGTCGCCGCACTCCCACGCGGCCTGGGCGATCTGTCGCATCACGTCGCGGGCTTTGTATACCTGAGCCGGCTCGCCGTTCGTCCTGAAGGTGGTCGGGAACTCGCCGTCCTTCTCGTAGGCCTCCATGAATGCGTCGCTCAGCCTGACGCTGTTGTTGGCGTTCTGGCCGGCCACGGTGCGTATCGCCTCCTCCACGTCAACGCCGCGCTCCATCATCAGGCGGGCCTTGTGCTCCTCCTTGCGCTTCCAGTTGATGAAGTCGAGAATCTCGGGATGGTCAACGTCGAGGACCACCATTTTTGCGGCGCGCCTCGTCGTGCCCCCCGATTTGGTTGCACCGGCGGCCTTGTCGAGGACTTCGAGGAAAGACATGAGGCCGGAGGAGGTTCCTCCTCCTGAAAGCTTCTCCTCCTTCGAGCGTATTCGCGCGAAGTTGGAGCCGGTGCCGGAGCCGTACTTGAAGAGCCTCGCCTCATTCTTGAGGAGCTGGAAGATTGACATGAGGTCGTCGCTTACGCTCTGAATGAAGCAGGCCGAGCACTGTGGGTACTGGTAGGCGTTGGCGGTCTCCTCGATCCTGTCCTTCTGCAGATCCCAGTGGAAGGCGCCGCCCTGGCCCTCTATGCCGTACTCGTGCCAGAGGCCGAGGTTGAACCAGACGGGAGAGTTGAAGGCTCCCTTCTGCGTCAACAAAAGGTGGGCGATCTCGTCCTCGAAAGCATCGGCTTCGCCGCCGCTGGTGAAATATCCGCCGAGCCGCTCGCCTTCAAGCCTCAGCGTGTGGGCTATGCGGTGAACGACCTGCTTTACCGAAACTTCGTGGCCGGTTTCCGGAACGCCAGCCTTCCGGAAATACTTTGATATGACGATGTCGGAGGCCAGCTGCGACCAGCCGGAGGGCACTTCCGCGTCCTCCAAAGCGAAGACGACGCTGCCATCGCTGTTGAGAATCTTGCAGCTTCTGGGCTCGCACGAAACCATGGCGTACGGGTTTTCGCCCGCCTTGGTGAACCGCCGCGCCACCTTGAAAGGGGCGAGCGCTTCGGCGACGGCGCTCAGGGCCGGCTCTTCGGACCCGGCCACGGGTTGAGACAGCGCGGCCTTGTCAGCCGCCGACGCGTTCTTGTTCTTGCCCTGTTCACCCTGCTGCCCGCCCTTGACCTGATCCATGGCATGTCTCCTTCCCAGCGCCCTTCGCCCGATGGGTTTCCCGCCCTCTCCCTCGAGGGGGGAAACTCAATATCTGCGACAGCGATGGAAATATAGCG